>NZ_JBDNXK010000010.1:0-54972 GCF_047721705.1 Acetobacter sp.
ATGATAAGATCCTGCTAAAATCAATTTCTTATTTAAATTACTATCTCCCGATGCATACCTGAAATGTTCTTTCTTGCTCTATGAAACATTGTTTCAAAGCCTTTTCTGACAGATATTGTTTCCCATGTTGCACGCATTTAATCAAAAAGGTGTCCGACGTGTGCTGTGTAGTCGGCACAATGAACATACAAACAATAAAAATGAAGATGCCATTACATCCATGGTTTTTTCGCCGCTTTTCTTTATGCAGACAGAAGACGCGTGGTTAATTGTACAAGCTCTGCTTGAACCAGATGCACTATGTGATTACGGGACACGACAACCTACCGCACATGAAATCCGGTTATGGCCAGACGGACTGAAAGCTCAAGCGAGAAATGGCGATTATACTTCCCGCTGCGAACCTGATCTTGTGATGCAATTTCAGTTTGATGATATTCGTCCACTTATTATCACATGGGAGATGAAATGGACGTGGGTCATAGCCACGAATGAGTTATTGAATGAAATCGTTCGCGAACAGGAAGCTATAAAAAAAGCTTACCCTGCATGTGAAAGGTTGATAGTGGCCCTGACACAGATAGCTTATCCAATCCGGCGTAAAGGGATTGCAAATATACGATGGACTGATGTGCATCGCATAGCCAACCGCCTGAAATTAGAATCTATTGCAGCTCCTCTCCGGGAGTGGGGAAAGCAGGTAAGCCTATTCCTCGAAAAAGCTGAACAGATATCATTCTGCGGATTTCATGCTCTCTCGGTTGAAACAGTTAAAAGCCATCTCATGGAGTAATTGCAATGAAAGAATGTGATATTTTTAAATCATTTTTAAATTCTGACACTATTTGGAGAGAAGTGGAGCGCCTATCTGAAGCAGCGCCACAGATGTTTCATAAAGCTGGCTTATCTCTTGATTTGCAAGAAGAAGATTACGACGAAGCGTCTGATCAGGATATTATTGTTAGCAGTTCGGCCTATGCATATAAATTATTTCTTCCAAAAAGCAGAAGGCACAGAGGGTTGATGCTAGCATTTGAAATGTACCGGCCTGTCGGTCATTCGCCTTGGGAACACGCCCGGACAGCTCTGATAACGTGCGCCTACACGCCTGCATACAAAGATCTATGGAGTTTGCATATGGTGCTTGCGAACGAAAGTGGATATCCCTCTGACAATTACACTAGAGAAAACAGTTATTTATATCCGAATGTTCCAGAACTGGTGGTCTGGGGAAAAGAAGATAACACCGCTAGACGTTCAAAGGTTCTTTTGAACGAAACGGATTGGTTTTTTAGTGTTCCTCTCTTAATGATAGACAGCCGACAAGCATTTTCTAAAAAAATTGCCCAATCCTGCGCCGATTTACTGAAAGGGGTAGATCCAGCTATTGCTTTAGGTCACTCCAATGCTGTGCGTTTTAATGAATGGCGTAAAAAATAGAAAAATAGACTGGCCACGTGGAACAACAGACGTCACTGAAACCCAGAAAATCGATAGTCGGTAATTTGATGAGGAAATCTGACAACTCCTTAATAACACAACCCATCAAAAAGGGATCAAAGGGGCCGCACCCCTGTGTGGGGTAGGGGGGCAAAGCCCCCGACATCACCGTGCAGGCAACGCCGCCTTCACCCCCTTTTCCCGAATGATCTTGCGATTTTCGACCACTTTCTGATCGAGCGCCGCAGTATCCAGATCGCGCCAGGCATCGAAGGCGGGTAGACCCAGCGCCGTGGTGAAGTCGTCAGACTTTGCAAGCACCCACTGGGCATCTTTGAACGTCGGTTCGTTGGGCGTGTAGTGATCGCCCTTCTCATTCACGCCGCGCAGCATTTCGAGATAGGACGCCATTCCAAAGGCAATACGGGCAATATCGCTTTTTCCTTCAAGAGCTTTCCGAACCGTATCTGTCCAGAACACCTGAATCTTTGACGAACCATCGCCCGCGATACGCAATGTCTGGTCACCCACGGCCGCGTTGGAAAAACGGCTCAGGACACTATCCCGATATTTTTCAAGACTGACACCCGGTGGCGCCTTGATTGTGGGAATGACATCCTTGTTGAGGAAAGTCTCGACGTTTGCACGAAGATCGGCATCTTTTACCGCTTCATGCACATATTCGTAGCCCAGCAGCACAGCCGGGAAGCACAGCATAATGTGGGAAGCATTGAGCATCCGCACTTTCACCTGCTCATATCCCGTCACATCGTCCACGAACTGGACACCGACTTTCTCAAGTGCAGGACGTCCGTTAGCGAATCTGTCTTCCAGAACCCACTGATGAAAATCCTCGGCGACAACAGGAAGATCGTCGGGAAGACCGATTTCCTTGTCGAGCCTGTCACGGATTTCTTGAGAGACGGATGGTGTAATACGGTCCACCATGCTGTTTGGAAAAGCTGCGTTTTCCTTGATCCACGCTGCTAGTTCCGGATCGCGTGCTTTCGCATAACCGAGAAAAGCCTTGTGCGCGACATTGCCATTGTGGCGCAGATTATCACAGGACATCACGGTGAACGCCGGGACGCCAGCCTCGCGACGGCGACGAAGACCTTCAACAACATATCCGAAAACAGTTGATGGGTTTTCAGGATTTTTCAGATCGTTCTGAACATTCTGATTGTCGAGATCGAACTCATCCGTCGTTTCGTTGATATTATAGCCACCCTCCGTAATAGTCATCGAGACGATACGGATGGCCGGGTCCACCAGATGCTTCAGAACCGCCTCGGGGTCTTCCGGCGCCATGATATAATCACGCAATGCGCCGATCACGCGAACGGAACGCCCACCATCAGGCGCCACTTCCGTCAGCGAATAAAGACAATCCTGTTTCTGAAACTCTTCAGCTTTCTTTTTTGATCTTTCGCTGCCCGTCAGACCGACGCCAACAATACCCCATTCAGGGTCATCCTTGAGAATCTGATCGACATAGAAAGCTTCATGCGCACGAAAGAAATTTCCAACACCGAAATGAAGGATGCCGTTTTTTATCGTATTGATATCGTAGTTCGGACCCTGCACGCCCTTCGGAAGACTTTTCAAGATCTCTTTTGTAATCACAAATTCTCTCCACTCATAATGTCGCTCACATTTTTCCCTTTCATTTATAACGCAAAATTGAAAACATTTCAAAATGTGAAATTCTTTTCAATTTCACGCCTACAAAAAACATCATTTTTATTAAGTGTTTTTTTCAATCCATCTCGTCGCAAAAGAACAAAGCGAGACAACCTTCAGCCCCTCTGAAGACGCGACATCGCATGCATGCCGGACAAGGGCGGACCCAACGCCGCGTCCGCCCAGTGCTGAGGGAACTTCCGTGTGCTGAATGAACAGCGTCCCGCCTGCACGCCTATAATCCAGAAAAGCGCGGCACCCATCGATTTCGGTCTCGAAGCAGTGCTGAGCCTGATTATCGTGAATATCCATAGAAAATCCCCCAGTGCGATACAGGCGAGAACATATGGAAAAGCTGGAAGTTCAGGAGGCTTCCCTTTTTGCACGCAATTTTTTGCGCCACGCCTCCAGCGCACTGAGCGGCAGCCCTACGCTGAACGTAACGGCCACACCCATCGGCACAAGCCACGGAAAGGCAATCGTCTTCCCGCCCGGATGCACGAATGTAATGAGCAACGCCATCACAAGGACGGTGGTGAAAAAAGCGATCATGGCCACAGGTTCGGAAACCTTGCGGCAAAGCAGCCCCAGCAGGAAGGCTCCCAGCAGCGCGCCGTAGGAATATCCGGTGATCTGGAACCCGAACAGCAGAACGGATCGCGAGGACGAGGAAAACGCGCATGCCACAGCAATCAGTGCAGCCGCCCATAGCGCCGTCACGCCCGATGCCACGGCACGACAGGAGGGCCGCGTCACGCCGAATAGATCGGTAAAGGTGGATGCCGTCATGGCGTTGAGCGCGGAAGACAACGACCCCATTGTGGCGCTGATAATCCCGGCCACGAGAAGCCCTGACAGACCGGGCGGCAGATCGCTGACGATGAAACGGGGAAACAGCTCATCTGGGGAGCTCAGGCCAAGAGTTGCCAGTGGAGCACCGCTGGCCCGTGCCCAGAGAAACACCCCCACCAGAGAAAGCAGGGCAAACAGCAGCGTCACAACCACGGCACTTCCCACCATCGCCCGTTGCGCATCGCGCAATGTGCGGGCGGCAAGCGCGCGCTGCACCATCAACTGGTCCGTGCCATGCGACGCCATCGCCAGCACGGCGCCGCCTATCAACGCGGTCAGGGGCGCGTAAGGACTCGTCAGCGCGGGCACATGCAGCGCGAATGGCAGAAGATGACCGGAAGCGGGCAGGGCGGCAAGCTGTTCGGGAGTAAGGTGGCGCCACAGCAGAGCGGCGCACAGCGCGGCCCCGGCCGTATAGAGCAGAAACTGCGCTGCATCGGACCAGACCACGGCGCGCAGGCCGCCGATAGCCGTGTAAAAGGCGGTCAGCACTGTCAGTCCCAGCAGAACGGAGAACGGCGACAGCCCCACTCCATGCGCGACCAGCAGGGCGCAGATGGGAATGGTGGAGGCAAACAGCCGCACCGCCTCCGCCAGCAGACGGGTTAAAAGAAAGGTGACGGAAGCCAACCGCTGCATGCGTCGGCCAAACCTCAGCGCCAGATATTGATAGGCGCTGGCAAGGTCGCCCCGCATGTAAAGCGGCAGAAGATAGCGGGCGACGACAAGCCGGCCGAGTAGATAGCCTCCGCCCAGACCGACAAACACCATCCCCTGCCCGTAAGCGATACCGGGAACGCTGATGACCGTGAGCGTCGAGGTCTCCGTGGCGACGATGGACAGGCAGATGGCCCATGCGGGCAGACTGCGATGGGCGTCCAGCACATCCTCTGGCGTGCGGCTCGCGTGACGCCTGCCGGGCAGAGCGCCCGAAAGCTTCAGTGAGCCGAGTGTGAGCGCTACCAGCCAGAACAGGATGACAAGCGGATCGAGCAGACGGAGCAGGAGCGGCACAGGCATCTCGGATCTGGAAGGAGCAGACGGTTTCAGTCTGCCGCATTACCCCGTTCCGGGACATGTCATCCACAGAAACATGATCGTAACGATTGCGTCCGACCGAGTGATGCTTTAGCGGCGAAAGAATGATGAGACCATCCCAGCTCCGCGAAATGCCGCCGAATTTCCCCCAGCGCCCCAAAGGCAGGAAATGGAAGCTCTATGTTCTGCTGACACTGGCGCTCGTCTACGGTGTGGGCTGGTGGTGGGCCGCCGGCATCGGCCGCCCCTTTCTGGAGAGAGTGCGCATTCCGGTGAAAGTGGTGCCCTGGGCGATGCGGGTCCACGCACCGCCTCTGCCCGCGCCGCAACTCGAGACGCCACCTCCCGTTGTCATCCCGCTCCCGTCGATTGGCGGCCATAAGCCATGACCCCCCCTCTGGAGCCTCCCGTCCGCCTGTCGTAATGTCGCCGGGCTCCTGACGAAAACGACAGACAAGGCCGCGTCCAGACAATGCATACGTCCCCCCTGACCATCGTTCATGTTGGCGCCTTCATGACCGGGCTGCGCGTGGGACCAAAGCATGCCGTGCAGATCAAGATATCGAACGGCCTGATCCGTCGCGGCCATCTCGTGCTGAATTTTTCCGATCGGGATGTGGCGCGGGCCTGTTCTCCGTTTGGCAGCCGCAAGTTCGGAAGGCGGGGCGTCAACAAGGCGTTGTTGGCTTTTTGCAAACAGCAGCGGCCCGACATCCTGTTACTTGGCCATGCCGACATGATCGACAGTGCAACCCTGATGGAAGTGCGTCATGCCGTGCCCGGCGTGCGCATCGCCCAGTGGAATGTCGATCCCCTGTTCGAGGAGGATAATGTCCGC
Source organism: Acetobacter sp. (assembly GCF_047721705.1). Lineage (GTDB taxonomy): Bacteria > Pseudomonadota > Alphaproteobacteria > Acetobacterales > Acetobacteraceae > Acetobacter. Next base: position 5,852 of record NZ_JBDNXK010000010.1, read on the forward strand.
CGGATTCAGGGCAAACTCTCCGTGGTCGACAACACGTTCATCTCCACGGCTGGCAAACCGCTGGACGCCATGCGCGCAGGTAGCCATGCGATGAGCTTTCTTCCCAACCCGGTCGATCTCTCCGTGGAGACGGGACGGGCGGATCTGGCGCGCGATCTGGCCTATGATCTGTTCTATGCCTGCGGACATCCTTCCCGTCCCCTCCGCGAGATCTGTGGGCAGGAATGGAACATGGACGAATTTATCGGTCTGATCGGGAAACGCCTGCCGAACCTGCGCATGGCGCTGGGCGGGATCGGCGGCAGGCCGCACCTGCATGGCGCGCGCTATCAGGATATTCTGGAATCCAGCGCCGTTGGGCTGAATATTTCCCGCCGTGCCGATTACCCGCTCTACACGTCCGACCGTATTGCGCATCTGGCGGGCAATGGCTGCGTTGTCGCGATCGAACGCGCCACCGGTTACACGGACTATTTTTCCGAAGACGAGATGCTGTTCTTCTCTTCACTTGATGAGCTGACCGATAAGCTGGGTCGGTTTGCCGCCGAGCCTGACCTCCGGATGAGAGTGGCGGAGGCCGGTCGCGCCCGTTACGTCGCGCGCTTCAATGAGCAGGCCGTGGCGCAGTTCATGGTGGATGTCATCATGGGCGCGTGTGCACCGGAAGACCTTCCGTGGTGATGTCCGCCCTCCCCACACCACGTGGCCTCATGCAGTTGTGGCGTAACGACCGGCGCTCCCTTCTTCATGAGCTTCTGCTCCTCCTGATCGGGCTGGGGTTCCTGTTCCCGAACGAGCCGACATGGTCGGACCTGTTCTACGTCGGCATCATGCCGCTGTTCTGCTGGTCTGCATGGAAAGGCGATTTCCGCTCCGCCGTCGCCAACTGGCCCGGGCCGCTGGTGGCCGGAGAAGCCCTGATCGGGGTGTTTCTGATCAGCATCCTGCTAAACACGCATTCCCTTTCAACACTGGGCCTCAGCACTTTCTGGGTCTGGAACATTCTCTGCACCGGCCTTTTCGTCTTTCTGCTGACGGATGCGTTCGCCATGACCCGCGCCTTCCGGCAACGCCTGATGCAGGTGATGATCGGCTGCGGCGTGGTGAATGTGTTCATCGCCCTCGTGAAACTCTGTTTCGTTCCGCTGGAATGGCAGGGAGATGTGCTGCGGATGCAGGGCTGGGGGCTGACCCGTCACCCCATCCTTGGGGCCATTATCATGGGCAGCGTAGTGCTGATGGCGGCGCATCGCGCGCTTTCAACGGCGCAACGGCGTTACTGGGTGGCCGCACTGGTAACGCTTGGATTCATTGTTCTCACCGGCAGCCGTGGCCCGCTTCTCAGCGTGCTGGCAGGGCTGGTCGTGTTGATCGGGATGAGACGCCCTCAACTGATGCTGATCCTGACGGGGGCCGCTCTGGTTCTTGGCGCCGCGATCTGGTTTCTGCATGGCGGCATCATTTCCCAGGTCGTCAGAGAGCAGTTCGAGCGCGGCGACTCGCATCGTTTCCGGATATGGGCACTGTCGTGGCAGCATATCGAACAGGCGTTCTGGTTTGGTCACGGCCCCATGTGGAAGCTGGCCCTGCCGGGCGAAACCTTTCCCCACAACCTGCTGCTTTCAACATGGCTGTATGCTGGCCTCATCGGCGTGCTGGCTCTGCTGACCTATCTGTGCACGGTGTTCAAAAGCCTTTTCACAACTCCTGACTACGATCAGGAACGACCGCTCTGCCTCGCGGTGCTCGTCCATACTCTCCTCAGCGCCATGACCGATTTCGGTCAGGTGATCAAAGGCCCCGCACCCATGTGGTATATCTTCTGGCTGGCGACCCTGTTCGCCGCGCATATCTCCGCGCGGCGGCAGGCCTGATATTCCTTAAAGGGCTTGTGTTTCGGCGTCGGCTGGCTCATCTCCACATTTAATACAGGACCGCATGTGTCCTCTTTCCCAGTTCGGTCTCCACCGGCTGACACGACGAGCGAAGGAGAAAGCTCTTGTTCATCGAAACCGAAGGCACCCCAAACCCCAACACGCTGAAGTTTCTGCCGGGCCGCGACGTAACGGGCGAACCGGGCACAACAATCGATTTCATCGACGCGGATGCCGTGCATGGTCGCTCCCCGCTGGCGGAAGCGCTCTTCGAACTGTCCGGCGTTGCCCGCGTGTTCATGGGATCCGATTTCGTCTCCGTCACCAAGGCCGATGACGCCGACTGGGCTGACCTGAAGCCCCGCGTGCTTTCCGCTCTCGTCGATCACTTTGTCTCCGGTCGCCCGACTGTCGAACAGGGCGCTGCCGTTCTGGAAGACCCCGTGCAGCCGGGAGACGAAGAGATCGTGACCCAGATAAAGGAACTACTGGAGACCCGGGTGCGCCCTGCCGTGGCCAGCGATGGCGGCGACATCGTGTTCCGTGGCTATCGCGACGGCATCGTGCGTCTCAGCATGCAGGGTGCCTGCTCGGGTTGCCCTTCCTCAGGCGCGACGCTGAAGCATGGCGTGGAAAACATGCTGCGCCATTACGTGCCTGAGATTGTTTCCGTGGAACAGGTCGTGGACTGAGCCAAAGCTTTATGACGGTTCTTTTCGGCTCCCTGAATGGGCGCTGAAAAGAACCGTCCTTCTTCAGGCGCCTTCGTGAGTCGCCGGATCCTGCCCCTTGATGCGGCCATCCGGACGCGCCAGCGTGGCGATTGATTTCATGTCCTCATCCGTGAGGGAGAAATCAAAAATGTCCTTGTTTTCCATCTGCCGTTTGTGATGGGTGGCTTTGGGAATGGGAATTGCATCCAGCTGATGGTGCCAGCGCAGAACGATCTGCGCGACGGATTTTCCGTGTTTTTCAGCAATCTTTTCAAGAAGCGGATTTGTCAGCAGATCGCTGGCGCGCCCCAGCGGGCTCCATGACTGCGTGACAATACCATGCTGCTTATTGAAAGCCCGTTGTTCCGCCTGCGGAAAATAGGGATGCAGCTCGATCTGATTGATGCTGGGCAGAACGCCAGTCTCTTCCTTGAGCTTCATGAGGTGTTCAGGAAGAAAATTGCATACGGCGATTGAGCGGACATATCCCCGCTTTTTCGCTTCGATCAGCGCTTTCCATGCCTCGACATAGAGACCCTGCTTCGGGTTTGGCCAGTGGATGTAATAGAGATCGAAATAATCAAGCCGGGCGCGATAGAGAGATTCCTCGATCATGACGATGGCTTCGTCAAAATGATGATGACGGCCGGGAAGTTTTGAAGCAATGCGCAAATGTTCGCGCTTGTGACCACTCTGCCGGATAGCCTCCCCAAGGGCGCCTTCGTTCTCGTAATTAACGGCGCTGTCCAGCGCGTGATAGCCCGCTTCGATCGCACTTTTCATGCTCACAACGCCAGCTTTTCCATTCAGCTTGTATGTTCCGAATGTAATGGCAGGAAATGTCAGGCCATCGCCAAGCGTAATACTGGGAATAATCATGTGCGGGATATTCCTTTATATCAAGGGAACGAAAAGAACCTTGTCCTGACATTCAACCGCGACTGGAACGAATGGTTCCGTATCCTTCCGAACAGGGAAAGATTACGCGTTTTCGTCCATAATATGACTGACAAGTTCGAGATCGGCAGGTTTATCGACATCCACCGCTGCCAGGCCACTTGGCAAGGATACGAACTTCGCCTGTGCACCCGTCAGTTTTCGGATTCTGTTCAACAGAGCTGTCGTATCCAGCTGCTTGGTGAGAAAACGCAATAAAATTGAAGGACCGAGCAGCCATCCCATCCGCAACGGCTTCTTGCGCTCCTTCTCGATGCGCTGCCAAAGCTGCGCGACCCTGATGGAAACCGGCGTGCGGAACAGGAAAAGATTACATCCCGAGAAGACGAGATCGGAAAGTCTTATGAATGTACGGGCAGTATCAGGAACATCCCGCCGCACGGCCTGTTCCGTCGCCACGCCCACGGCGACATCCGCAGTGCCTGCATCATCAAGGAAGGCATCGATCCATGCCGGTTTCAGCAACGGATTATCCGCCGTTGTCACCAGCAAGGGCGTGCCATAGGCCCGCATCGCCGCCAGCACACTGGCGCTCGGTCCCTGCGCCGCTGGCATCGTCTCAACACCGTCTGGAAGAATGCCTGATAAAACTGAAGGATTTTCAATACAGACTACAATCCGCCCAACAGACGGAGTAGCGCGCAGAGCCTCCAGCACATGCAGGATCATGGCCTTCCCCGCGATGGGGATCAGAGCCTTGTGGGAAAGACCGGCTGCGACAGCCATCGGGTCCGCCGCCCCTTCACGGGAACCGGCGAGAACAAGCGCTGTCAGCGGAGAGTCGTTCACGCGGCGCTCTTTTTCTCGCGGGACGCAGTGGAGCGCGCACCATCGGGCCGATCACGAGGCGGCGCGCCGGTCAGTTTCATCACCCACGGATACCGCTTCGCCTGCTCTACGGTGTAGCCAAGATTGAACACGCTCGCGCTGCGGGGACGCGCGCGGGCCTCCTCGTAAAAGGAGCCGAACACCCGGTCCACCACATAGCTGGTGATGCCGTAATTGCCGTCCTCATCATGGAAGTGATGCAGGACGTGCCATGCCTTCATCCGCTGAATCCACGCCGCCTTCGGTTTGTAATTCAGGTGCTGGATGCAGTGAAAGAATTCGTAAATACAAGTGATCGTCACGCCAGCGCCGAAAGCCGTCGCAGCAGCGCCCCAGCCACCGATCAGCCAGCCGACCGGAATGGTGACGGCACCAATGGTCGGCAGCGTCGTCGCCGGTGCACCGAACAAAACATCCAGCAGATGCGGGTCCTGATGGTGATCGAAATGGATGCGCTTCCAGAGCGACGCGGTCCAGCGGGACTTGTAGAGCCACTGTCCATGCAGGATCCAGCGGTGCAGCGAGTACCACACGACCGGATAAACCAGCATGACGGCGAGGATGGCGGTGGCCGTGGCGCCCCAGCCGGCGAAGAAATACGCGCTGAGAATGATGCTGACGCCGATGAGCAGGAAATACAGCAGGATCGTCGGATAGGTGAGATAGGCGACCCAGAGCTGTCGCAGATTCATCTTGCCGAGATCGAAGCTCCGCCCGGACCGGATGGTCGGATTCCGCAGGGTGCCACTCATTTGTCTTCGTTCCTTAACAGCGCGGTGCCAGCGGCCAGTGCGAAGATGATGAGGCCGGGGACAGTTGCTACCGGAGCGGGGAGGATGCCTGCGTTACCCATCGCGCGGAACATGCCCTGCACAACGATGAACAGCAGTCCGGCGCCAAGGCACCAGACGGGCAACCAGCTTTTGAGTCCGGTTCTGGGAGGTATATAAATCACCGGCATCGCTAATAAAAGCATGACGATGAAGGAAAGCGGCCGGAGAAACCGCTCGAACAGGCTGGCGCGCAGATAACCCGGCGCCTGATTGCTGACGGTCTTCCCGTTCAGGGTCTTCAGAATCAGACCTGAAGTCAGAGGGGCCGAATCCAGCGAAAGACGTAGCATTTCCGTGGGGGCGAACGGATTGGACCACGGCGCTTCCGGCACGTCCTTTTCCACGGCGGTGGTGTCGAGTTCGGCAAAGGAAACCGCCACGCAGTGAATGCGCGACAGCAGCCAGCCATGCGCACTGTGCCACGCACGCTCGGCATGCAGTGTGCGCAGGATACGGCCATCGTTGCTCAGATCGTACAGCGCAACATCGAATGCTTCGTTCCCACCATCGGCAACATAACCCACATGGGCCAGCTCTTCCGCCGTGGCGGGCGCATCGGTGCCGGGTATCTTGCAGACCGATGCTTCCGACGCAGGCAGATGAAACCAGAAGGATCTGCCGTCGGCAGGCACCAGAGCGGTTCGGTTCCACCATGCCGCAAGCGCCAGTTCCGACCGCGGCGTAACCTGATCCTCCAGCACCACGCCGAACAGGCCGATCAGCAACGTGACAGGCAACAGCTTCCGGACAAACCCCCACGGTGACAGACCGGCCGCCCGCAGAATGGCGATTTCGCTGGAAATCGTCATCTGGGTGAAAAGAACCAGACCACCGATCAGAACACTGAGCGGGAGAGCCGTCTGCATCATGGCCGGCAGATGCAGCACCATGTAGGTCAGCACGCCCTTGACGCCGAGATGGCGCTTGAGGATGGGCGTCATCTGCTCCATCAGCGCCAGAATCTCCATCAGCGCGATGATGATGCCGCAGCACATCGCCGTGCGTGTGAACAGCGAGCGCGACAGATAACCAACGAGAACGCGCCTTGGTCCACGCGAAAGGGCGGCCTCCGTCATGCCACGGCTTCCGGACGTTCACGCCGGGAAACCCGACGGATGGGCAGTATCTGCGAACGGAACATCAGAAGAATTGTGCATCCGCCGCAGAAGACGATGGTCGGCAGCCAGACCACCAGAAAGGGAGAAGCCTTGCCATTCGCGACAAGACTTTCCCCGAGCTGGAGCAGATGGTCATACGTAACGAGCACCAGCACGGCGACGGCCAGCCCGGCGACGCCCCGCTTGCGTTTGCCGATGATAGCGAGGGAGACGGCCAGAACGGGAATGAACGGGATCGACAGGCTGCGGGCCAGCCGGAAGTGAAACTCGGCCCGCATGCTGGGAAGAGAAATATCGGCAGGGCTGCTCACTGACGCATCCATCTGTTCCAGCGTTTCCTCGGCGGCATCCTGCGCCGACTGCTTCCTGACCGCTCTGATCTTGCGGGCCAGTTCGGGGGACGTAAGCTCCCGTTCGTCGTTCCCACGATCTCGGAAGGTGGTCTTGCGCGTCTTGGTGATGAGACGTGTGGCGTGATCGAAGGTCGTGACAGTCGGCTGCACGCCCGGTTGTGTCGTGAGGATGGAACCGTTGAACAGCTCGATCTGCACCTCCGCGTGGACGGGGTCCGTTCTCAGCCGACCGTTTCGCGCCGTGATGTCCCGCTCTTTTCCCTCGCTCAGATCGCGGATGAACACACCCGTCAGACGGGAGCCGTCCTGATCGACATGACGGGCGGTCAGCATCAGGTTCTGGGACGGTGTGGCAAACATGCCGGACTGTAGAACGGGAGCCCAGCCCGCATGGCTGGCGAAATATAGCCCCTCGCGAAACTGATAGCGCGCGTGCGGCTGGATGAAGCCGTAAAGCAGGATCGACATGATGCCGATGAACGCCCCCACTACGGCGAACGGGCGACAGATACGAACGAGCGCCACACCGCTGCTCATGAGGGCGTCGATCTCATCGCCTTCACTCATCCGGCGGATGACGGTGAACACCGACACGCAGAGCGCCGCCGGAAGAGCCAACCCCAGATAGTGCGGCAACAGATCAGCGAGCAGGCTGAGCAATGTGCCGACCGGACTGGCTTCCGAAGCCAGTATGTTCAGCAGGACGAGCAGCCGCTCCAGCAGAAGGGCGAGCAGCACGACGGATATGGCGATCAGAAAAGGCGGAACGGTCTGTGTGAGCAGATAGACGTCGAGCGTGGAAGGACGCAGCCAGGCAGGCAGCCACGCCATCGGCGGCGTGTAATGGTCATTCCTCTCGGTCACGACGCATAGGCTCCGATGGCTTCACTCCCCTGCATCGGACGCACGAACTCATGGGTTCGCAATGTCCGCATGCAGTAGTCGCGTGAGAGACGACGCTCCTCAACCGAGAGCGTCCAGCCAGTTCGCGCGACATTCCTGTCAATGGTGATCCGGTTCCAGCCGGCCGCACGATTCATATGGCGACATGGCCGGTGAGACGCGGACGAAACGCCGATCACCGGGATCGAGGAATCCGCAAGCCTCGTGACCGTGCCGTCGTGCGAATGCCCGTGAAGGATCATCTCGGCTCCAGCGGCGCGGACAACCTCTCCGAAGCGATCAATGTCCCACAACCCCTTGCGCCAGCTCACCATTCCGAGCCTTGGCGGATGATGAATCATGACCACACGGCACAATCCGCGCTGTCCGGCGTCTCGCAGCATCGTGCCCAGCTGGACCAGCTGACGTTCGCCCACCCAGCCGGCGGCAAAAAAGGGCAGCGTGGGAACAGCGGAACTCACGCCGATCAGCGCCACGTCGCCCACAGTCAGCATCACGGGCGCATCAGCCGCCGCCATGCCGCCCTCGCTTTTCCACACGCCGGGTCCGCTCTCCCAGCGTGTCCTCACCAGCGCGTCATGATTGCCGGGAATGACAGCGCGCGGCGCCGAGAAACGGCCCAGCCACTTCCGGGCCGCCCGACATTCCCTGTTCGTTCCCAAGTTGGTGAGATCACCAGTGACGGCCACCGCGTCGGGATGACAGGCCTCGATATCCCGAACGACCATCTCAAGCGGCGCACGCTGATGAATGTAACGGCGGTTGGCATGCCACGACAGAAGACTCAGGGCGCGTTTACCCAGCAACTCCCGGAAGGACGGCAGTGCTTCGAGAGGCAGATGCGGGTCGGACAAATGCGCCAGAGTGACTGACAAAAGGCTGTTTTCCTTGCCTGACTTCGAGCGCGGCATATTCCGGACCGACCGCTCAAGCATTGCATCGATCTCTCAAACGGCGCACCCGATCAAGAGGGCTTTCCTTCACTTATTGAGGCAGCACTGTTACGAAAAGCCCCAAAAATTGCGCATCGGACAATGTGACAATCGCGGGTCAGACGTCTATATCACGGCCCTTGATCCTAGCAGGGGCCGTCCACAGCGGCCGCATCAAGAAAGCGGACCCTACCCATTGTCTGGACGCATTGCTCTCATTCACAACCCGCGCAGCCGCCGCAACACCAAGGATGGGGGTCAACTGATCCCGGAAGCGCGTGCAACACTCGGCCCTCTTTTCATCTGTCCGCCTAACCGGGCCGAACTGTTTCAGGCAATCGAAGAACTCGCGAGACAGGATATTCGCGTCATCGGCGTGGATGGCGGAGATGGCACGGTCAGCGATGTGCTGAGCGCCGTTCTGGCAACCTATCCGAAAGACCGCCTGCCCGCTCTTTCTATCTTCCCGTCGGGTAACACGAATCTGATCGCCAACGATATCGGCTGTCATCTTCGTGGACTGCCCGCCCTGTCCGCCCTGCAACACCGGCTGGCGACCGGCACATTGCTTGACGATGTCTGCTACCGCCACCCGGTAGTCGTCTCGTGGTCCGATCCGGAACGCCAGCCCGTCGCGGGCATGTTCTGTGGACTGGCAGCCTTCACGCGGGCCATCGAACTCGCCCATAACCCGGCCATCCTCCGCCGCTATTCCCACGACACCGCTATTTTTGCGACCATCATGTGGGGGCTGAAGCGGTTCCTTCAGCGCAACACGCGGCAGACGTGGCTTCAGGGTAGCCCGATGATAGTGACGAAGGATGACGGACCACCGGATTCCCGCGCGCGCTTCCTGTTCCTGTGTACAGGCCTGCATCGCCTCTCACGCGGTGTCTGGCCCTTCTGGCTGGATGACGCGCCACGCGGTGGCCTCATCTATCTCGATATTCTGAGCAATCCGCCCGGACTGGCCCGTAATATCCTGTCCGTGCTGCGAGGCCGCATCTCGGATCGCCTCCGGGAATCAAAAGCCTATCACAGTGGCATGTCGGCGAAGATCACGATCCAGACTGAGGATCGACTGGTGATGGACGGAGAACCGCTGGACACCGGACCGGACAACACGATCCATCTAACGGAGGGGCCACGGATGGCCTTCGTGCGATGCTGAATCAGGAAGCCGCCAGACGGGCCGCGGCTATTGTCGCGCGCACGATCACTGGCGAGCTGACCACGCCGGTTCCACCCGCCCTGACGGCCTTCGTCGAGAAAATGGTCGGCACCGCCCGTCCTCTGGGCGTGCTGTTCTATGGCTCGGTCGTGCGTGCGCTGACCGCCGATGATGACGCAGCCGCAGCAGCGCTGACCGAAGGCGTGCTGGATTTTTACGTCATCGTCGAGCGCCAGTCCGACTGGCCACGCGGCTGGATCTCACGTTTAGCAAACCGCCTGCTGCCGCCGAATGTCGAGTATCACGAGCATACCATCAACGGCATGACGCTCCGGGCCAAGGTGGCGATCCTGAGCCTTGACCAGTTCCGCCGTCTGACACGTCCGCAAACCCGCGACACTACCATATGGGCGCGCTTCTCCCAGCCGGTACGCCTCGTATGGGTCCGCGACGAGCCTGCGGCCGACGCGCTCCTGCGCTGCATCATCCGGGCTGTCGGCACTGCGGCCCACTGGGCGGCGGAACTCGGCCCCCCCCAGGGAACACCGGAACAGTACTGGACCGCACTTTACCGCGAGACCTATGCAGCAGAACTGCGGGTTGAAAAAAGCAACCGCTCCAGAACCCTGATCGCTGGCAAGGATGCCCGCTTCTCCCAACTTCTCATGGCCTCGTGGACGGCGGAAGGAATGGATGCATCCCTTATGCCCGATGGCGAACTCGTTCCCCACATTCCGCAAGCCCGGCACAATGCAGCCCTGCGCCACTGGTCTCTGGCGCAACGGCTCGGGCGTCCGCTCAACGTCGCGCGTCTCCTCAAGAGCGCCTTCACCTTTACGGGCGGGGCACAGTATCTGGCATGGAAAATCAAGCGCCATAGCGGGATCGACGTGCCGCTCACCCCCTTTGCCGAGCGTCATCCGATCCTGTGCGCCCCCGCCGTCCTGTGGCGGCTGGCACGCAATGGCGTTTTCTCCCGTTCGTCCCCACCATCATCCTGACCATCTGGTCAATATAGGCATCTGGGAAACCGCGACGCTTTCCTGTAGGAAAATCAAGGAAAGCAAAACAGCGGGGCTATTGCGGTCGCAACGCCCCGCGCGGACGGGAGTGTTTATGGATGGCGCGGTCAGCACTGGTTCTCGGCGGCGGCATGGTCGGCGTCAGCACGGCATGGCATCTGCAGCAACGTGGTTTCGATGTGGTGCTTGTCGAACGCAGGGAGCCGGGCAGGGAAACATCCTATGGTAATGCAGGCCTGATCCAGCGCGAAGCCGTCGAGCCATACGCCTTCCCCCATGACCTGCAGAAACTGATGCAGGTCGCCCTCCGGCAGGGCAATGACGTCACATACCGTTTGGCCGATCTGCTCGCGCTGGCGCCCCGACTGGCCGAATACTGGTGGAATTCCAGCCCGCGTCGCTATGCCCGGATCAGCCGTGGGTTCGAAGCCCTCATCCGTTACAGCCTCTCCGAACATGACCGCATGATCGACGCCTCCGGCGCGGGTGATCTGGTCAGACATGGTGGCTGGACACAGATTTTCCGCACGGAAAAAGGTTTTGCGGATGGCGCCGCGAAAGCCCGCCATTTCGCGCGGGAATTTGGCGTCGAAAGCCGCATTCTCGACAGCGCCACCCTCGCCCGCTCGGAACCGGCCCTGCGCCGCGCCATGACGGGTGGTGTTTACTGGCCGACCCCCTACAGCGTGACGGACCCCGGCGCCCTCGTGCAACGCTACGCCGATCTGTTCACCTCAGGCGGCGGCAGGATCGTGCATGGCGATGCCCGCACCTTGTCCAACCTCACGGGGGGCTGGACGGTGCAGACCAAGGATGGCCCTGTTTCCGCCGAACGGGCGGTCGTGGCCCTCGGCCCATGGTCCTCCGACATCACGCAGTCGCTCGGCTATCGTTTCCCGCTGTTTGTGAAACGGGGATATCACCGTCACTTCAAATGGGACGGCAAGCTCAATACGCCGATGATCGACACGGATGCGGGTGTCGCCCTGCTTCCCATGGCGCGCGGCCTGCGCGTGACCACAGGTGCCGAGTTCGCCCTGCGCGATGCGCCTCCTTCATGGAAACAGATTCTGGGCAGCGAACGCCTTGCGCGGGAAATGCTGGATATCGGAGAAGCCGTCGAAGCCACCCCGTGGATGGGAAGCCGTCCCTGCGTGGCCGATATGCTGCCGATCATCGGCGAGGCGCCCGCCCATACCGGCCTCTGGTTCCACTTCGGTCATGCCCATCAGGGCTTCACTCTAGGCCCGGCAACAGCCCGGCTCTGCGCTGAAATGATGGCGGGTGAGACGCCTTATATCGACCCGCTGCCCTATCGCCCGACGCGCTTTCGCTACGGACGCCGCGCTTTCCCCGTCTGAGGGGAAGCGTCAGGCATCTCGGGCCAAGATTCGCCTCGGAGCAGCGACTGCAACGATTTGTAAATAAATCCCACACTGTTTTTGCATAATTGATGTCAATCTACGTTCATAGATTGTTAACCTTTCAGAGGCGTCATGAGTTCAACAACAACGTGGATTGGGGCTGTCTCCAGCGACTGGACTGATCCGGCCAACTGGTCAAACGGGGTGCCTACTTACGACACGACACCCGTCATCAATGCTGGCACCTCCGATGTCGTCATCGACCTGAAAGGGTCGCAAGCCAGCAACGCCCTGACAATCGAGGGAAGCGGTTCCGTCACGTTCACGGACGGAACGCTGGCTCTGAACGGCACGGCCGCGCTTTCCGACGGCAGTCATCTGACCCTGAATGGCGCGACGCTGACAGCGGGTTATGTCAACGGGGGCACCGTCACGCTGGCCGATGGCGCGTCCATGAGAGTGGGGTCGACCACATCGACAATCGATTTTGGCCCGACCTCGCCCACCGTGACCAATACGCTGACAATCACGTATAACGGCACCGTCATTCCCGCGATCACCAATCTCTCACCGGGAGACGTGGTCGCCTTTCCGAACGCATCGTGGAACACAGGCATCCAGTGGGTCCAGAACACGGACGGCACCTACAGCATTTACGATGCCTATTCGACGACAAACAGCAACGACAGGCTGGTCGCAAAGGTGACGCTGGCAGAGGGCGTATCTCCCTCCGACTTTAAATGGGACAACGCGACTTCGTCCATTGTCTGCTTCCTTGCAGGCTCGGCCATTCTCACGCCAGCAGGTGAAAGGCCAGTGGAAGATCTTCAGATCGGAGATATGGTTCTCACACTTGATCCCCGGACAGGCAGCCCAATTGCGGTCGAGGTCACATGGGCCGGTCATCAGCATGTTACCGTCAATCCCATGCTCCCCGATGATGAGGCAGGATATCCGGTCCGCATTCTGGCAAATGCCATCGCCGATGGCGTTCCTTCCAAGGATCTTCTGATCACGCCGGAACATTGCCTGTTTCTGGACGGGCAGTTCGTCCCCGTGCGCATGCTCGTGAATGGGCGAACAATCGCCTATGACCGCTCCATCGCGCACTACGCCTGCTACCATGTCGAAACACGCGCCCATTCCGTGATCTGGGCGAACGGCCTGACGACGGAAAGCTATCTGGATACCGGAAACCGTCGTTTCTTCCGGCAGGAAGGCCCGGTTGTCAGACTGATGACGCATACGCCCGTCCATTCATGGGAAACGGACGCGGCCGCGCCTCTTTGTGTCGCCCGGAATGTGGTTGAACCGCTTTTCCAGCAACTGGAAGAGCGGGCAGAAAAACAGGGCTTCACGCCGCATCAGCGTTCTCTGACCACTGATCCGCAGTTGCGCCTGCAAACCGATACGGGCGAGATACTTGCCCCGACCGACATCATTGATGGATGGGCACGCTTCATCGTGTCGGCGCGCACGAAAACACTTCGGCTGCTGTCTCGTACGAACCGTCCGTCTGACGTGATCGGTCCTTTTGTCGATGACCGCCGCAGTCTCGGCGTGCTTGTCGGTGACATTGTCATGCAGACAGGCAGCATTCGCCGCCATGTGACCGCGCATCTGAACACGCCGACTCTCTCCGGATGGCACGCTGTTGAAAGCAGTCAACAACGCTGGACGTCCGGATATGCTGCGTTGCCAGTGGAACTGAGTGGAGAAGAAAAGGGCGTGACGACCCTTTTCATCAATATTCTCGGTGCCGGACCTTATCCCATGATTGAACAGGATGAGACCCAGCTACCGGCACGCGCGGTCTGATCCACACAGGCCCTGTCCACTAATATAGGGCAGGGCCTCTTTTCGTTTATGCCGTTTTCAGCCAGCGATAACGGGCGTTCAAAGCCAGCACCAGCAGGCCCGCTCCCGAGCACAGGGCCGCCATCAGAAACACCACCTGCATCGCAAAACAGCGGGCAAGCAGCCCTCCGGCAATAGAACCAACCCCCAATGCCGCATCGAAGAACATGTCATAAAGTCCAATGGCCGATCCTATGAACGCGGGCGCCACGGACCGGGCGAGAGGAATGGCAAACAGCGGATAGGTCAGGGAAAAGCCCGCGCCGCTGACGAACGCTCCCACCATCGCCACTTCAGGGACCGGGGCCAGCCATAGCATGAGAAAACCGAGCGTTTCCGCCAGTAGCATCACCGTGCCGGAAAGCTGGAGGGAGTGACGGTCGATGTGATTACCGCCGAAAAACCGCGCCATCACATGCCCCGCACAGAACGCGGCAAGCGCATAGCCCCCGTGCCCCCACTGTTTCTGTTCGAACGTCAGCACGAGAAACGACGAAATGGCGGCAAACCCGACCGAAGACAATGTGAGCAGCACGCCAGCCGGCAGAGCCGTGCGAAACAGCCTGCCCCATGGCGCTGGCGCATGAGCCGCCCCATGCCGCTGCGCCCGTGCGGGCCAGCCAGAGAGAAACATCCCCACCACAGGAAGAACAATGGCGACGACAGCAACGGCGCCGAAGCCGTTATTCTGATCAATGAATGTTCCCATCATGGTGCCAAGCGCCAGTCCCACGAACATGGCGAGGCCCAGCCATGACATACCCGCTCCCACCTTGTCGGAGGGGACTGCTCCAAGAATTCTTGCCGCGCCCCCGGTCACCATCAGACCTTCGCTCAGTCCCATGAGCAGACGACCGAACAGAATGAGGGAAAGTGCTGCCTTCAGCGGCCAGAAAGGCAGCAGGGCGAGCAGGTAACAGAGCGCCGAGAGAGATGCCGCACCCAGCCCAAGCGTCAAGGCCCGACCGCCCCCGATCCGGTCGCTCAGACGTCCGGCATAGAGGCGCGACAGAAGCGTCGCCACGGATTGTGCCCCCATGATCCAGCCAATGGTCGCAGGAGAGAGGGACCAGAATGCCTGCAACGCGAGGGGCAGGGCAGAAAGCGCCAGCCCCATGCCGCCCATGCCGGCGCCTATGGCAAGCACGGGCTGAAGAATGACCTCTCTGAGGCTGAAAGACTGCTGAGTGAGAGACGACTGCGACATGAATTAAGGATAGAATGTCAGTTTCGTAATGCGAAACGACTATAAATCCGGACTGCGCGGATTTTCTGTCCGCTATCGCGCGTGGAGCAGCGCCATGTCCTCTCTGTCCGGCCTGGAGCCGTTTGTTTTCGCCGCCCGGTTCCGGAGCTATGTCAGAGCCGCGCGCCATCTGGGCATATCCGCCTCCGCCGTGGCGAAAAGTGTCTCACGGCTCGAAGCCCGAATGGGCGTTCAGCTCCTTAATCGCACAACCCGCACCATCGGCCTGACCGAAGCAGGCGCCCTGTTCTATGAACGATGCCGTCAGGCGCTGGATGATATTCGCGACGCTGAAGCCATTCTGCATCAGACCCGCACCACGCCCTGCGGCCGCCTGCGGGTCAATGTGCCGCATATTGTTGGCCAGCATCTGCTGATGCCGCTCATCGCCCGTTTCGTGTCCCGTTATCCTGAAATCGAACTCGACATTGCGCTGGATGATCGGATCGTCGATCTGATCGAGGAGGATATCGACATCGTCATCCGGAGCGGCAATCTGCCAGACTCTCGTCTGATCGCCCGACGGATCGGTGACCTTCCCTTCATCACCTGCGCCAGTCCGGCCTATCTGGAAACCCATGGTCATCCAGTGGTGCCCGCCGATATCCAGAACCACCGCTGCCTGCGCTACCGCTACCCCAACTCGGGCCTTCTGGCCCCGTGGGTTTATGCCGCGCCACATGAACAGCCCCGTCTGCCGGAGACAATGATCTTCAACAACAGCGATGCAGCGGCCCGCGCCACCATCGACGGTCTGGGTCTGGCGCATCTGCCTGTCTGCGTGGCGCGAGACGCCATCGCCACCGGAAGACTGCAACCGGTGCTGGCTGATTACTGTCTGCCCATTGGCTCCCTCTGGATCGTCTGGGCGACCTCCCGTCGCCTTTCTCCCAAAGTGCGAGCTTTTGCCGATTTTCTCATGGAAGAATTTTCCAACATGCCTGAAGAATTCACATCTTTTCGTGAGGGATATGGCAAGCGGCTGGATGAGCCAGCCACGCAAGGGACCAAGAGGCCACAGACAACCCTGCCTTGCAGCACCAGCAACCCTCCTCTGCACACGAAAATGTGAGCATCATTACGCATCCGCCGTCGTATGCGAAAAAGCGTGGTTACATGCCATCACAACAGAGCAACATCCCGAAAACCGCCGGTTGAAGTTGCCCCACGGGTCTTTAGGGTCTGCCCTATTTCCGTACGGTTCGTCCGTCATTCAGGGCTGAACCCTGAGAGGAGCACACTGAATCATGACCATGGACCGGACCGGTCAGTTTTTTTTCGGCAGATGCGCATCCCCCAACGCCATCCGACTTCGTTCCGTCCTGCGTCTTTCGCGCCGGGACACGCTGATGGGGGTCGCCGCCGGGCTGGCGCTCACCGGCTCCGCATGGGCTGACACGCCTGCAACAAAAGGCTCGGGGAGCCTGTCCCCGTCGGTCGACCAGTTCATGGCGCTTTCCGCGAAACTGACAGAACGCTCTTCCCTTGATCCCCTGATCGGTGCGGCGCTTCTGGACCAGTTGGTGCAAACCGACGCGAACCGGCCGCCGCAGATGACCGCACTGCATGAGCTGATGGTGCGTGAGCAGCCAAAAACCGCGGAGGATTTTGCGCGGGCAGCCGAAAAGGCCGATCCGGCCTTCAAGGATCTGATCCACGATATTCTTGCTGGCTGGTATCGCGGCGTGGCGAATGGTCGTGTCGTCGTTTACCGCTCGGCGCTGATGTTCGACATCACCAAGGATGCGGTCTACCCCAAGACCTATGCCGCGGGCGGTCCTTTCTACTGGACCACGCAGCCACCCGATGTTCCTCGCCCCACGGGTCATCCGGCGCTTTCGCCGTCCAAGCTCGTCATCGAACCGACCTGAACAGTTTCCGGGATTTTTCCTCTTATGTCGTCTGAACAGACTCTCTCCGCCGATGTCGTCATCGTCGGGTCCGGTGTCGCTGGCAGTTCGATTGCCAATGAACTGGCCCGCGCCGGTATCTCCGTCATCGTGCTCGAAGCCGGTCCCCGCGTGGATCGCCAGCACTTTGTCGAGAACTTCCGCAATCTGGAAAACAAGCCCTCCTATCAGGGGCCGTTTCCCGCCGTGCCGTGGGCGCGGCATCCCCCCGACCAGCAGACCCCCAACGAATATCTGCATACATCCGGCCCGAATGCCGAGGCCTATCAGCAGGTCTATCTGCGCATGATGGGCGGCACCACATGGCACTGGGCGGGCTGCGCATGGCGCTATCTGCCGTCCGACTTCGAGCTGAAAACCCGTTTCGGACAGGGCCGTGACTGGGCGCTGAAATACGATGATCTTGAGCCGTTCTACTATCAGGCCGAAGTGATGATGGGCGTCTGCGGTCCGGACCCGGCGAAGGAAGACCTCGGCTCTCCCCGCAAGCAGCCCTATCCAATGGATGCGCTGCCCATTTCCTATGCCGCGCAGCAGTTCCGCAAGCTGATCGCCGAAAAGACGCCCTGGCGCGTCGTGCATGAACCACAGGCCCGGAACACCCGTCCCTATGACGGTCGTCCGACCTGCGAAGGGCATAACAACTGCATGCCCATCTGCCCCATCGGGGCGATGTATAACGGTAGCTATTCCGTTTATCATGCCGAAGCTGCGGGAGCGAAGTTCGTCCCGAACGCGGTGGTCTACCGCATCGAACGCGATGCCGCGAACAAGCGTGTCACGGCCGTGCATTATTACGACCCCGACAAGGGTTCGCACCGTGTCACCGGCAAGTATTTCGTCATTGCCGCGCACTGTATCGAGACCGCGAAGCTGCTTCTGGTCTCCGCCGACGAGCAGTCACCAACCGGTGTCGCTAACAGCTCGGATCATGTGGGACGCAACATGATGGACCACACCGGCGTGCAGGTGACGTTCATCAGCGGTGACAAGGCGCTGTGGCCCGGTCGCGGTCCGCTCGAAACCAATGTGATCGACAATTTCCGCGACGGCGCATGGCGCAACGAGCGCGGCGCCTATCTCGTGCATATGGTGGACGACAATCAGGTCGATTTCGCCACGCAGATGGCCATCGCCAAAGGCTATGTCGGGCGCGAACTGGAAGAGCAGATCCGCTACCTCTCCGCCCACACGGTCCGCCTGTTCAGCCATAACGAGGCGCTGCCCGATCCGGACAACCGGCTGACCCTGAGCAAGACGAAAAAGGACGTGCTCGGCATCCCGCATCCGGACGTCTATTACAAACTGCCGGAATATACGGTGCGAAGCTGCGAGCACACCCGCAAGGTGTTCCGCGAACTGATCGGCCTGATGCACGGCACCGACGAGCAGTGGACGCCGGGCTACTTCCCGCAGGACCATCCCTCGGGCAGCACCATCATGGGTGTCGATCCGAAGGATTCCGTTGTGGACGGTCACTGCCGTACGCATGACCACGACAATCTGTTCATTGCCAGCTCTTCCGTTTTCTCAACGGTGGGAACCGGCAACATCACCCTGACGGTCGCGGCCCTCGCGCTGCGCGTTGCCGACACGCTGAAAAAAGAACTGTCCCATGCCTGATTTCGGAAAGCTTCTCCCGGCCATCCTGCTGGCGGGCACAGTGGGAAGCGGCGTGACACTCTCGCAGTTCGTCCTGCCGCCGACCGCGCTGGCCCAGACCGTGGCTCCCGCCACCTCCGCGCCTGCGACGGCACTTCCGCCCCCTCCGAAAGCTACCGGAGATAAGCCAGCTTCGGCCAGCGAATCCGAAGAAGCCGTGTTGAACCGTGGCAGCTATATTGCCCGGGCGGCGGACTGCGTTGCCTGTCATACGGCTGTGGGCGGCAAACCATTTGCAGGCGGCCTGAAGATCGCCACGCCGATGGGCAATGTGGTGTCGACCAACATCACGCCCGATCCTGAACATGGCATTGGCAAATACTCGGAAGCGGAGTTTGAACAGGCCGTGCGTCATGGCGTGCGTCGTGACGGCTCCAACCTGTTTCCTGTCATGCCTTACGTCTCCTACGCAGGGATGACGGATCAGGACGTGCATGCGCTCTATGTCTGGTTCATGCACAAGGTGGAAGCTGTGCCTTTCGCACCCCCCGAAAGCGAGACAACGCTGCCCTCCAGCATGCGCACCGCCATGACGGCATGGAACTTCGTGACAACGATGGAAAAGCCGGAAACAGGCGATTCCTCGGCGTATGATCCGATCCGTCGTGGTCGTTACCTCACCAATGCTCTTGCGCATTGCGGGACCTGTCATACACCGCGCAACTTCATGCTGAGCGAGAAACAGGACCACTATCTGGCTGGCGCCAGTCTGGACGGCTGGTATGCGCCCAACATCACGTCCAGCAAGACCAGTGGAATTGGCGCATGGAGCGAGGACGACATCGTCACCTATCTCCATACCGGACGTCTTGCCGGTCACGCACAGGCCGCAGGCCCCATGGGTGAAGCCGTCGAGCACAGCCTGAATTACCTGTCAGAGAAGGATCTTCGTGCGATTGCCGCCTATCTGAGACAGGTCGCTCCCATGGAGGACGATCTCGACAACAAGCCGCGTGATGGTTTTGGAAAAGCGGTGAACGTGCCGGACATCCGTCACAAGGCACCGACACGGATCGACGATCTTTCCGAACTCGACGGGCAGGGTATCTACGATGCCAACTGCGCCGCCTGTCACGGTCGGAATGGTGCTGGCACGGTGAATCGTTATGCGCCGTCGCTGTTCAACAACAGCACGGTGGGAAGCGCGCGTCCTGACAACCTGATCATGACAATCCTACATGGTGTCACAAGAAAAACGAAAGACGATCACGCTTTCATGCCGGACTTTGGCGCAACATCCGATGTTCAGCGTCTCAGCGACACGGAAATCGCCAATCTGGTGAATTACCTGATGGAGACATTCGGTAGCGGCGACCGTCACGTGGCGCCCAACCAGATAGCAGACTTCCGAAAAGACCAGTGACAGGAAACATCTTACCTGTTTCATGATGACCGGAACCCGCTCTTTCCCAGAGCGGGTTTCTGTTTTTCAGGAGGACAATCCTCCTCCTGCGCACAATAAATGATCCGGAGAATATTGCCTTCCACGCCTCAAGGGATCAAAGACGGAAGGGCGCTTACCCCACCAAGGAGAAGGTTTTCATGACGCAGACTGGTGTAAAGCTGGACGAAAGCTGGCGCGTGGCGTTGCAGAAAGAATTCGACTCTCCTTACATGCACGACCTGAAAGCCTTTCTTCTGCGGGAAAAGCAGCAGGGAAAAATGATCTTTCCACGCGGTCCGGAATGGTTCCGCGCGCTCAATCTTACCCCCCTTGGCTCAGTGCGCGTCGTCATCCTTGGACAGGATCCCTATCATGGCCCCGGACAGGCGCACGGTCTGTGTTTCAGCGTGCGTAAAGGCGTACGGATTCCACCTTCACTGGTCAATATCTACAAGGAACTGCAAAGCGATCTCGGCATTCCGCCTGCCCATCACGGCAATCTGACACACTGGGCCAAACAGGGCGTCCTGCTGCTCAACAGCGTGCTGACCGTGGTGCAGGGCAACGCGGCCTCCCATCAGAAACGCGGTTGGGAACGGTTCACGGATGCCGTCATTGCCTGCGTGAATGAGCAGAAAACTCCTGTCGTGTTCATGCTCTGGGGCAGCTATGCCCAGAAGAAGGCTGCATTCGTCGATACATCCCGGCATCTGGTTCTAAAGGCGCCTCACCCCTCGCCGCTGTCCGCTCACAACGGTTTCTTTGGTGGTCATTACTTTTCAAAAGCCAACCAGTTTCTTGAAGAACATGGGTTGAAGCCGATCGACTGGCGCCTTCCGGAAGAACCAGACGAAGAATGATGGAAATATCCTGATCTGTTCGATCATTTCCCAGAAGATGAGGATATCTCTCTTACCATGACTTCGGCATCCGAGCCGTCTTCGTAGTAGCGTTTTCGCGTTCCGGCGCAGGTAAAGCCGCAGGCAGTGTAAAGTGCCCGCGCGGGACAGTTATTGACGGAAACTTCCAGAAAGAGGCGTTCTGTTTCTCTCTCTGCAAGAAGAGTCATCAACTTCTCCATCAGGGCGCGCGCCACCCCACGCCGCTGACAGGATGGAGAGACAGCCAGCGTGAGAATTTCGGCTTCATCGGCCACGGAACGGGCCAGCACAAAGCCAACGGGCGTCCCGTCTATCGAACCGAGCAATGCGGTCACACCGGGTGTGGCAAAAAGCTCGGAAAAAGCCTTCTCCTGCCAGCGGGCTGACGGTGCGAACGCTGCACCCTGCAGTGCCGCCAGAACAGCCGAAAAAGCTGATCCGACTTCTTCAATGACAGGATAAAGGCTTTTTCCTTCGGTCATTCAGGACGGGACCGCAGACCACCGGCTGGAAGTTTCGCTTCCGGCGGATCGACATACAGCGGAACCGCCGCACGTGGAGCGAGGTTTCCCAGATGACGACGCAAACCTGTCAAAGCGATATCCTGCACAGGAGCTTCACCTGTTACAGGTGCGATGCACATTCTTTCCCGCCCCTGCATAGCCTGTTCGGCAGCATCTCCCGCCACCACCCACGTCCCTAAAGGCGACTGCCATTCTTCGCTTTTCACGGCGACAACAGCACTGAGTTCTTCACCTGACGAGGCAGAGCTTTCCACAAACCACCGTCCCCGTCTGGCGACATTTACACTCAGCCAGCCCGATAGCCCCTGTTCCTTCACCACTGGCTCCAATAGTGGCGCCAGAGCTTCGCCCCGCGTTACCCCGACGACGGGACACTCCGCGCCAAACGCCAGTCCGGCAGCGAGCGAGCAGGCCGTCCGTAAGCCGGTAAAAGAGCCCGGTCCCACAACCACCACGACAAGTTCCGGCGCCAGCCATTCCACCTCGGACAGACATTCTTCCAGCAACCCGGCCATGGAGCCGATACCGTCATGTCCCGGCATCTCACGCGAAGCCAGAACGTCGCCGGTCCGTCCATCATGCATGACCGCCGCGACCCGCGCCTGAACTTCCGCGGGCGCAGCATCGAGCACCATGATGCGAAGAGGACGATCCAAACCGGTCACAGGATGCGACACGCTTCATCGAAGAGGAGACGCGTCGCACGGGGCGTCTCCACGGGCTCTGCGTAACCAAGGCATACCAGAAAGTTCGCTCGCCAAGCCTCACCCGCGAGAAACGTATCTTCAACAAGAGAAGCGTCGAAGCCCGACATCGGCAACGCGTCCAGTCCCAGAGCACGGGCCGCCATGATGAGATATGCCCCCTCCAGCGTACCGTTGCGG
Source organism: Acetobacter sp. (assembly GCF_047721705.1). Classification (GTDB taxonomy): domain Bacteria; phylum Pseudomonadota; class Alphaproteobacteria; order Acetobacterales; family Acetobacteraceae; genus Acetobacter. The sequence continues at coordinate 28,268 of NZ_JBDNXK010000010.1, forward strand.
AACGCCGTTTCTTCCGCCAACCCGACATCTGCAGCAAACCAGGAGCGCATATCGGGCGTATCGTTCAGGCGGGCGAAATATTCGAAGAACAAAGGGTCATGCCCGACAATGGCCACCACGGGCGCTGTCATGGCCTTCTCGACATTTCCGGCGGAGAGCGCCCCGCGCAACCGTTCTTTTGCGTCCTGCGTGGTCAGAAACATGAAACGGGCAGGCGAGCAGTTGCCAGATGTCGGACCAAGCTTCACCAGCTCGTACAGCGTCTTCAGCGTCTGATCGTCAACCGGACGATCCGTCCATTTCTCCGGCGTCCGCGCCTTGCGAAACAGACAGTCCAGCGCATTTCCATCCAGCGACATAACAGCTTCCCTCACCGCATTGCGGTTCTCACCACTTATCGCTGGTGAATACCCGTCTGGCACCCAGCTTTCCAGTGTCGACAGATCAGCGCGCAGAAGACAGTCCATAAAGCGCGTCGATCCGCTCATCCGTCAGCATGGCAGCAACTGGCCCAGCCCCAACAAGGCGGCCTTTCTGCAACAGCAGTGCATCATCGAAAATATCCCGTGCCCGCAACGGATCATGGGTGGTGCAGAGAATGGTATAGCCCTGCGTGGCGAGAAGCCGGAGTTGCGCCCAGAGCCGTTGCTGCTGACCAAAGTCGAGTGCCGAAGCCGGTTCATCCATCACCAGCATCCTCCCACCTTGCGCCAAGGCCCGGGCAATGAGCACGGCCTGCTGCTCACCGCCAGAAAGCTGAGTATAGGCCCGTTCGGCCAGATGCAGAATGTTGAGGCGCTCAAGGGCTCCGGACACTGCCTGTTCATCGGATTGCGAGGACAGCAGGCCGAAGCGGGAATAAGGCAGGCGGCCCATCGTCACCATATCCCGCACCGAATAGGCGAAGGCCACCGCATGGGTCTGGGGGACATAAGCGACCCTGCGCGCCACTTCCCGCCGGGACAGCGCGGAAAGAGCCTCACCATTCAGCAGGACCTGCCCCTCGAACCGTTCCAGTCCAAGAAGAACCCGCAGTAACGTCGTCTTTCCCGCGCCGTTCGGACCCAGAAGGGCCGTCATACTGCCGGAGGACAGCCTGAAGGACACATCGTCCAGCACCACACGCCCTTCCCGATGGCAGGTGATGTGTTCGGCTGAGAGAACAGCTGCCATTGTCACCGCCAGCTTCCTCTCAGGCTGGCGCGCACACGCGGCAACAGGAGGAGGAACAGAACGACCCCCGTCAGTTCGGTCAGAATGCCGATAGGGATTTCGGAAGCGGACAGGCTGCGCGCCAGATCGTCCGACACAAGCAGGAAGATCGCCCCGATCAAAGCGCTCATCGGCAGGACGAACCTGTTGCTCGGCCCGACGATCAGTCGCGCGATATGCGGCACCACAAGGCCAACCCAGCCGATGATTCCCGTCATGGCGACCGTCAGAGCGGACAACATGGTCGCCAATATCACCACCACAGTGCGCACCAGCAGCACTGGCACGCCAAGACTGGAGGCTTCGTCATCGCCCATTGTCAGGGCGTCCAGCAATCGTCCAAGGAGACAGAGCAGCACGATGCCGAGTAGAATAGGCGGTGAAACGAACGACAGCGTATCGGGTGTAACCCGCGACAGCGTGCCCAGAAGCCAGAAAACGATATCAGGCAACTGGCTGTCAGGATCAGCAAGAAACTTGAGAATGGATAGAAGGGACGTGAACAGGGCATTGCTGACAAGACCACCAAAAATCAGCATCAGCACCGAACGGTCGCCGGAGATGCGGGCCACGCTCACACCCGTCACCACCGCCACAATGGCTCCGACAAAAGCACAGACACCCGTTCCCCATTCGGAAAATTGTATGACGATGGCAAGAGAAGCTCCGAAACCGGCACCACTCAGCGCACCGAGAATGTCCGGCGCAACAAGCGGGTTTCGGAAAACTGCCTGATAGGCGGAGCCGGAAACGGAAAGGGCGGCTCCCGCCAGCATTGCTGCCCCCAGCCGGGGCAGACGCAATTGCAGGAGAACCGTTCGCGCCATGTCATCTGAAGAGGATGAAGCAGAAAATGACAGAAGAAATCTCAGACAGTCATGAAGCGAAACAGGATACCGCCCGAAGCACAAGGACATCAGGGCGGCACCGAGCAGCACGACAGATGCCCCAGCCAGACAAAGGACAGCCTTCATACAGGCGGCAGGGCCGCGAGAATGCGTCGGGCTTCCTCGTCCGTCAGGTCATATGAGAAAAACCGACGATAGAACATCTTTGTTTCAGACAGCATATCGACATCCTGAAACAGCTCCGGGTGCAGAATCTTTGCCGCCCATCGTAGTTGGAGAGCCAGCTCCGTTCCATAGCGATCCCACGGGAACACGCCAGCGGGATTACGAAAAACCTTTCCTGATTTTACAGCTTTCAGAGACTGCCATACAGGCCCCAATGCCGCATCATCAGGCTTGCCCGCAGCGCCGCCAAGAATGATGACATCCGGATTCCAGCCGGCGATCTGTTCAAGGGAAATAGCCTGTTTCGATCCCTTGATCGCAACTGCGACATTGCGCCCCCCGGCAAGATGAAGCCACTCGTCAATGATCGTGCCACCACCATCGATTTTCAGGGGTGACAATGAAAGGATATGCAGCACACGCGGACGGGCATTCTCCGAAAGGCTCGAAAGCCGTGAGGACAGGAAGCTTTCCGTCTGTTGCAGATAGTCCCGATAATCTGACGCGATATCGTGGGCATGTTTGGTGCCCAGCACCTCTGCTGTCAGATCGAGACACGCCAGAAGGCCTTGCGTATCATGGAAATTGACGCCAACGGCTGGAATGTTGGCGCGTCGATAGACATCCAGTCCGGAAAGCTGCGGTGTGGCGAAAACCAGATCGATGTGGCTGGCAAGCAACGCTTCCGGTGTTGGCGTCGTGCCCTGAAGCTGCTCCGCATCATGCAGTATCGGGGCGATCCGGTACATCCACGGCGCCATGCTTTCACGATCCACCGTCATGGCGATCGACGGCGCGCCGCCCAGCATGACGACCAGTTCGTTATGGGCGAACCAGAGATCGGCGATACGCGCTGGCGGAACAGGCACCTCGGTTTTGACGCCCATCATGTCCGTGATGGTTTTAGTCCCGGCCGCATGGGCCGATGTCATGCCTGCCCCGGCGGTCAGGCAGGCAAGAACCAATGCTCTTTTCAAAAACTGTTTCTTCATCTGTCCGGTTTTCCCGCCATATTCACGCTGCACGCTGAATGGTTTTCCGAAAATATAGAGTAGCAGGATAACGCGACAGGTTCGATATCTCTTGCGTGCCTATCCGATCACCTTGTCAGACGCGGTGCAGCTCCGCGCTGCATGCAGAGAAACCGCTGTTTTCAGATGACGTTCGGATGAAACCGATAACCATGAAACGAAAACGTTGTGATTTCGTTATTGTCGGACCGAATAAAAAAGGAGACGGGCGATGGAAACTTGGACGTTGGCACTGCGCTGGTCCGCCATGGGAAACTGCTGATCTCATGCGGCTGACCCTCCACACGGATTACGCTTTACGGACGCTTATCTTTCTGGCCTGCACGAGAGAACGTCTTGCTTCCATCCACGAAATCGCAACGACATACGCCATCTCCGAGAACCATCTGGTCAAGATCGTTCACAAACTCGGACAGGGCGGTTTCATAGAGACCTGCCGGGGAAGAAAAGGGGGGATCCGCTTGGCCCATGCCCCCGAAACCATTCAGATCGGGGACGTCATCCGCTTCACGGAAGGTGACGAGGGCATCATCGCCTGTATGAAAAAAGATGCGGGAAACGATCCAAAAGCAGTCTGTCGCCTGATGCCGGACTGTCAGCTACGCATGGTTTTCATGAAGGCGACGAAAGCGTTTTTTCAGGTTTTTGACGGTATATCCTTGGCGGATATCGTCATGGACAGGGAACAGACGGCCCGCGTCCTAGGCGTTCACAAAGAGAAAGACGGAACACGACCCGGGCAGAGCAGTCCGCACTCTGCCCCGATCAATGTTCAGTAAAGGCGCAACGCTTCAGCCCCGACGAATGTCCGGAGCCTTCGCCTCTTCGGACAGCCGCGTGACCGCTTCGTCCAGCGTCAGCATTTCCTGATCCGCGCCGCCGAGACGACGCATTGCCACAGTCCCGGCCTCTGCTTCCTTGCGGCCCACCACCAGAATGACCGGCACGCGGGCAAGGCTGTGCTCGCGGATCTTGGCGTTGATCTTGTCCGCACGGGTGTCGGCCTCGACTGTGAGACCGGCCTTGCGCAGGCGAGTGACCACCTCTTCGGCGTAAGGTGCAGCGTCACTGACAATACTGGTCACGACAACCTGCATCGGCGCCAGCCACAGCGGGAACTTGCCCGCGTGCTGCTCGATCAGAATACCGATAAAGCGCTCGAATGAGCCAAGGATGGCACGGTGCAGCATGACGGGACGGTGACGGGCACTGTCCTCGCCAATGTAACTGGCATCCAGACGTTCCGGCAGCACGAGATCGACCTGAAGCGTGCCGCACTGCCAGTCACGACCGATGGCGTCACGTAGCACGAACTCCAGCTTCGGACCGTAGAACGCGCCTTCGCCGTGGTTGTATTCATACTCCACACCGGCGATCTCGCAGGCCTGCTTGAGCGCGGTTTCGGCCTTGTCCCAGACTTCATCCGACCCAGAACGCTGCTCGGGACGGTCCGAGAACTTGATCCGGAAATGCTCGAAGCCGAGATCCTTGTAGACCTCCGTCAGCATCGCCACGAAACGCACGGTCTCGTCCGCAATCTGATCTTCCGTGCAGAAGATGTGGGCGTCGTCCTGCGTGAAGCCGCGCACACGCATGATGCCGTGCAGCGAACCGGACGGCTCATAACGGTGACATGCGCCAAACTCGGCCATGCGCAGCGGCAGTTCACGATACGACCGCAGGCCGTGACGGAAGATCTGCACATGGCACGGGCAGTTCATCGGCTTGAGGGCGAGGGTCTTGTCCTCGTCCTCAACAGTGGCGATGAACATGTGGTGGCGATATTTGTCCCAGTGACCGGATGCTTCCCACAGGGCGCGATCGACGAGCTGCGGCGTCCGCACCTCCTCGTATCCGGCACGGGTCTGGGCGCGGCGCATGTAGTCCTGCAACGCCGTGTAGAGACGCCAGCCTTTGGCGTGCCAGAACACCTGACCGACAGCTTCTTCCTGAATGTGGAAGAGATCCATCTCCTTGCCGATGCGGCGATGGTCGCGGCGTTCCGCTTCCTCAAGCTGGTGCAGATGGGCTTCCAGCTCTTTCTTGTCACGCCATGCGGTGCCGTAAATACGGGTCAGCATCGGGTTGCGATGATCGCCGCGCCAGTAGGCGCCCGCCACCTTCATCAGCTTGAAGGCGTTGCCGACGTCGCCGGTGGTGCGCAGATGCGGGCCACGACAGAGGTCGAGCCACTCGCCCTGACGGTAGATCGAGATTTCCTCGTCGCCCGGCAGGTCGCGGATCAGTTCGGCCTTGAAGCGCTCACCCCGATCCTCGAAGAACTTGATCGCCTCATCGCGCGGCCATGTCTCCCGGGTGAAGGGCGCGTTGGCCTTGATGATCTCATGCATCCGCTGCTCGATGGCGGAGAAATCTTCCGGCTTGAACGGCTCGTTGCGGTAGAAATCGTAATAGAAGCCGTTTTCGATCGACGGGCCGATGGTGACCTGCGTGCCGGGAAACAGCGACTGTACCGCCTCCGCCAGCACATGGGCGGCGTCATGGCGGATCATCTCCAGCGCTTCCGTGTCCTTGCGGGTGACGAAGCGGATGGAAGCGTCCTGTTCGACAGCGCGATCCATGTCGCGGAGCTGTCCGTCCACTTCGATGGCGAGCGCCGCCTTGGCGAGGCCGGGACCGATGGACGCGGCGATCTCCGTGCCCGTCACCGGACCGTCAAACTGGCGAACGGAACCGTCTGGCAGGGTGATGGCAGGCATGGATATGTGCTCCAGGCATTGAATGAGGCGGACGACCGGGATGGGCGTCCTGTTGTGACAGGCCGACTTTAATGACGTCAGCCGAGGGCAGAAACAACCCTGTCCACGGAAAGAGTTGCAATATCGTTGACCCGCAGCACACTCACCTGCCCCGGTTGCCGCCCCAGCGGGGCCGTCAGGGCAGGATCGCTTTCCGAAGAAAACAGCACGATGCACCGGCATCCAACGGCAGCGGCCAGATGCATGGGCCCCGTATCATTGCCCACAGCCAGCGTGGCGCGGGCACAAAGACCACCGAGATCCAGCAAAGACGTTTTGCCCGTGAGATCTAGCGCCTCAGGACAGTGAACACAGATGGTCGCGGCCAGTGGCGCATCAGTTGCCACCCCAATGATAACGGGGCGCATACCCTGCCGCACGAGTATATTCGCCAGCGCACCATACCGCTCCGCGGGCCACCTCTTGGCCGGCCGATGCGGTGCCGCACCACAGGCCACCAGGGCATAAGGGCCTTTCACCACAGGACCACCATCTGTCAGCCAGCCAAGATCCGGCTCCGGCGCTTCCATGATACCGGCCATACGCAACTGATCCCGCTGGCGGCTGCGGGTGTGCATCTCGTCCCGCCACGGATTGGCATGAAGAAGCGATGCCCCTCGCCCGATCCCCGACCACGCCGCCTGTCCGGCAAACCGCCGATACCGGCTTGAACGACCGGACGTCTGAAGATCATAGACCCGGTCATAGCCGACAAGCTGCTGGCGCAGGCGCTTCATGCCCGCGAGATCGGTGAATTTTGGCCGGGTATCGATCTCGATATGATCGAACCACGGGCTGGCCGCCGCAAGATCATGGAAGGGCGCTGTCGTCAGCAGCGTGATGGAGGCATCCGGATGATGGGCGCGAATGGCGGAGAAGGCAGGGAAACTCTGCACAAAATCTCCCAGCGCGCCGAGACGAATGACGAGGATGCGGGTCATGCCTGTCAGTGGGAACTGGCGGTGGAGAGTGGTAGTTGCTGCACCGTGGTTGTGCTGGGGGGCAGGGCGTCCGGATCGGAAGCGAGGACATCGAGATCCTGGCGCGCCAGATCGGCCTCATGTGAGTCCGGCGCAAGGGCGATCACCTGCTCCCAGTCGGCTCGCGCGCCTTCGACGTTATTCAGACGATGGCGGATGATACCGCGTTCCAGATGCGCCGCAGCGTCATCCGGGCTTTTCTCCAGCGTGATGTCGATGTCGCGGCTCGCGGCATTGAAATCCCCTGTCTGCATTTCGGCTCTGGCTTTCAGGCGATGCGTCTCGGCCGCCATCACAGGATTGGCCGCAAGTTTCGAAAGATCCTGCAATGCCTCCGCTGGACGATTCAGCTGTAATAGGGAACGGTCACGGAGAAGGTGCAGATCCACGGACGCCGGCGCCAGTTCCAGCCCGTAAGCAGATGACGCCAGAGCGCGGTCGAACGCCCCGGCGGCTGACCAAGCCCGTGCGGCATCAGCTGCGGTTGCGGCCCGTTCCTCCGGTGAATCATCATCGGTTTCCGGGTGGCGGCTCGCGGCCTTGTGCGCCAGTTCATCGAGCTGTGCCGCTCCACCAACCGCGTTACCCCCAAAAGCCTCGGCAACGGCGCGGCAATGGCGGACAGCCCGCTCACTCCCGACGACATCATGGCTGGAGACATAATCATCCACATCCGTGGGATCGTCATCCAGAACAGCCAGACAGTCAGGCAGCACAAAAGGCGGCAGCTTGGCGACTGTCGCAGCGTGCGCCTGATGGTCACCCGTCAACCACGAAACCGCGAGAAAAAAGCCGATGGCGGACAGGAAAAGGAACTGTGGGAAAACCCGGACAATCATACGCTTATTGACCGTCGCGACAGCACGGAGGTCAACCCCGGATATAAAAAGATACAAGAAGGTGCGGGACAGGACGGTCCGTGCTATCGGCAAAAGTTATGAAAACGTTTACGTCCCGGCCGGTCATCCTGCAGGTCCTGCCCACTCTGGATGCTGGTGGCGTCGAGCGTGGAACGATCGAGATGGTGCAGGCAATCGCGGAAGCAGGCGGTCTGCCGCTGGTCGCCAGCGCGGAAGGACGTCTGGTTCCCAAGGTTACCTATTATGGCGGCAGGCACATTCCGCTCGACCTTGGACGCAAATCACCCCTCGCCATCCTGCGCAACGCCATACGGCTGAAATCGATCATCGCCTCTGAAGGGGTCAGTCTCGTGCATGCCCGGTCCCGCGCGCCTGCATGGGCCGCGAAACTGGCCTGCCGCAGAAAAAAGACACCCTTCGTCACGACGTGGCATGGGGTGCACAATGAGAACTTTCCCGGAAAGAAAGCTTACAACGCCGTTCTGTCCGAAGGTGATCGCGTGATCGCCATCAGCAATTTCATCGCCGACCGGCTGAAACGCGACTACGGGGTGAACGACGAGCGGTTGCGCACCATTCCACGCGGGGCCGACACTCTTCAGTTCGATCCGGAAGCCGTGCGCGGTGAACGCGTGCGCGCCGTGCTGGAAAGCTGGAACATCGACGATGACGGTGCGGCGATCATTCTCATGCCAGCCCGCCTGACGGAATGGAAAGGGCAGGGGCTTCTGCTGGATGCTCTGGCGATCATGCAGCGCGAACAATGGACGACACGGCCGTGGGTATGTGTCCTCGTCGGCTCCGCACCGAAAAAATCCGGCTTTCCCAACACCCTTGAAGCACAGGCCCGCGAACTTGGTATCGCCTCGCATATCCGTTTCGGAGGTCATTGCAGCGACATGCCTGCCGCGCTGGCGCTCTCGGAAATGATCGTCGTCCCGTCGCTACGGCCTGAACCGTTCGGTCGCGTAGTGGTCGAGGCACAGGCCATGGCCCGTCCGGTGATCGTTGCGGCGCACGGCGCGGCGATGGAAACCGTCCGTCATGGCGAGACCGGCCTGCTGTTCCCGCCGGGCGATGCGCGGGCGCTCGCAGAAATGATTGCCGCTACACTCGAAGCGTCTGTCGAACAGCGGATGGCCTTGGGGCTCGCCGCACGCGAAAACGTGCTGGCGCACTACACGACGCGCTCCATGCAGCAGGCAACGCTTGGTGTGTATGATGAACTGCTGGGCACGACGCTCGTAGTCAACAGGGCCGCCACGCCTTAACCAGAAACGAAAGCAGACGTGCTACTGAGGTCTGATTGTCACATCGCATTCGGACATGCTTTTTCATGACTGCCAGACCTTTTCGATCCGGACATTTCACACCACTGAAACGCCCCCGCTTTCTGCTCACCAGCGCTGTTACCGGTGCGTTGATGCTGGCGACAGGGCACAATGCGGCAAAAGCCGACGAACCTCTTCCGCCGGGGGTGCCGTCCTTTCTCAGCGACATTCATGGTGCTGAGGCCATGGACTGGGTGGACGCGCAAAACCGCAGAACAGTCACGGCTCTGGAAACCGATCCGCGTTATACCGTTTTTCACGAACAGGCGCTTGAAGTGCTGCAAAGCAAGAACCGTCTGGATATACCGGAATTTCTCGGCGGCCAGATCTGGAACTTCTGGCAGGATGCCCACCATCCGCGCGGAATATGGCGCAGAACGACGCTTGCTTCCTATCGCACCGAAATGCCGGGCTGGCTGACCGCACTCGATGTCGACGCCCTTGCCAAAAAGGAACATGTCAACTGGGTCTTTCAGGGAGCTAACTGTCTCAAACCGAAAGACAGATACTGCCTTGTCGCGCTTTCTGATGGCGGAGAAGACGCACAGACACTGCGGGAATTCGACACGCAGGCACGACTGTTCGTTCTCGACGGCTTTGTCCTGCCACGCGCCAAGCAATCCGTCGCATGGGTGAACCGCGACACCCTTCTGGCAGGACGTGACTGGGACGGCACGGGTGCCACGCTGACAAGTTCGGGATATCCCTTTGTCATACGGCGCATTATCAGGAATGAGCCGTTCGATCAGGCCCTGGAAATCTATCGGGGAGAAAAAAGCGACGTTTCCGTCGATCCCGCGACGATAACTGATGGGGACGGCAACAGCCTTTTCCTCATCCGGCGTTCTCCAACATTCTTTACAAGCCAGTTCGCTATTCTCTCCGGCATGGACACAGCTTTTCAGGGTCGCAATGCCGGCACGCTTCAATGGCTGCCTCTGCCGGAAAAAATTGAACTGAAGGGCATGATTCACGGTCTCCTTGTCTTCGCGCTGGGTGAAGACTGGACCAGAACCGGTATGGATAAAATAAAGCAGGGCAGCCTGATCGCAGTCGACCCCAAGGACAGAAGCGGAAACGTCACTGTTCTTTTTGCGCCTGACAACAGGCAGGTGCTTGATGATGCCGCTGTGACGCATAACAGCATCATTGTCACATATCTGGAGAATGTGCGTGGACACGCCATGGTGCTGCATAGACACAGCAACACGTGGCAACATGTCGTTCTGCCGCTACCCGACATGTCCTCCGTCCGGATTATCGATACGGATCAGCAATCCGACGCCGCCTTTCTGAAAGTTGAGGGGTTTCTTGAGCCACCTCAGATATGGCTTGTTGGAACCAGTCAGGCAGGACTGGAAAAGATACGGCAGGAAAAAGACCTTTTCGACACAAGCAATCTGGCGGTCGAACAGTTAGAAGCCCGGTCGAAGGACGGGACCGCCATTCCCTATTTCCTCGTTCGCCAGAAAGGCATGACACCCAATGGGCATCATCCAACGCTGCTAACAGGATATGGTGGTTTCCAGATTCCCATGACACCCGCTTATGACGCCGTTCTCGGTCGTCTCTGGCTTTCACAGGGTGGCAGCTATGCGGTCGCCAATATTCGGGGTGGCGGAGAGTTTGGACCACAGTGGCATGAGGCCGCCAGAAAAACACATCGTCAGAAAGCATATGATGATTTTGCATCCGTCGGTCAGGACATTCTCAAAAGAGGCATCGCATCCAGAGACAGTCTGGGTATTCGTGGACGATCGAATGGAGGCCTGTTGATGGGCGTTGCTTTCACGCAGCACCCGGAACTGTGGAAAGCCGTGGTGATCGGCGTTCCTCTTCTCGATATGATAAATTTTGAAAATCTTTCGGCGGGATCATCATGGATCGATGAATATGGTTCCATGAAAAACCCGGAGGAAGCCCGGTTCCTCCGGACCATCTCACCATTACAGAACCTGAAGGCTTCCGTAACTTACCCGGAACCTTTTATCTTCACATCCACATCAGATGATCGCGTCGGACCGGTGCATGCGCGTCGTTTCGCCGCGCGGCTGGAAGCGCTGAAAAAACCTTTTCTATATTATGAAGATGTCGAAGGCGGTCATTCCGGTAACGTCAACGCGGAGGAAGTAGCCCATGAGCGTTCTCTGGAAGCCGTTTATCTGACGCAGAAACTCATGCCAAAACAGTAAGCCCTCAGAGCAGGCGGGCCACTTTCAGTCCAACCCATGTGCCGAACATGATGAAAAAGCACAGGCCGCCTGCCACCATGGTCCCCCACGGATGTTCGGCCAGAAACATGCCGCCCGTGTTCATGCCGAAGAAACCTGTAATGAACGTTGCCGGCAGCATGAGTGTCGTGCCCACGGAAACGAGATAAAGCCGTCTGTTCGTTTCTTCCGCCTGACTGGACGTCAGTTCATCCTGCAACGAGCGCGCGCGATCCTGCAAAGCCAGAAGGTCATCGAGCGCGCTATGAACCTGACGCTCGGAACGGTCCCGCAGATCATCTTCCGCCCACTCGGGAAGTTCGAGTTCCTCATCGTTGAAAATACGATTGATAGGAGCAATCACCCGCCGCAGTTCCGTCGAACGCCTGCGCACCTGTCCCAGCATACCGCTCATACGACCAAGATCGGTGTCATGGTCGCGCAGGAGCAGCACATCTTCGGCGCGATCAAGCTGATCATCGAGACGCGACATGGTGCGGCGCGCCGTATCGGCAAATTCCAGCAGGGCCATATCAACGAGACCCGCCGGATTGTCCGGCACCTTTCCCCTGTGAATTTCCCGATAAACGGCGCCCAATGCGGGAACAGGATGACGTCGGGTGGTGATCAGCAGATTGGGCCGCATAGCAAACCGCCATATGCAGACATCCCGATCTTCTTCCGAAGGCGCATCATCAAACGCGGGAAAAGCCCCGTAGACGAGATCATCCTCAGCTTCCAGACGCGCGCCGCCTTCCGTGCTTGTCAGATTCTGCTTGGCGTCATCGGTCAGGGAGGGAATGGCCTCGACCTGCGTGCGGGAGCGTGTGTGGACAATGTCGAAATGAAGCCAGGCCCAGCCATCTGCAGGAAAAGAGGGTTCCCTGAGGCAACTGGCAACGTCCTCCGGCGACAGCTTGGTCGGGCGGCTCTCAGCACCACAGAAAACGGCCCAGACAAGACCATCCGCCAGAGCTGTGGTGGGTTCGGGCAAAAGCAGGGCAGGAGGCTGGATGTCAGGCATGTTTTCTCCCTCCTCTCGCTCTCACCACAAAGCACCTGCTTGCAAAGTTAGTGATCTTGCACAAGACCTCTGGCCTGACAATGCACCCTCACCACAGAGGACGCATGGTTTTCCCCTATCTGCCTGAAAACTGGAGAAGCTGCTCTTTTAATTTGAAAACAGGATATGATCCAAACTGACGATAAAAGTTTTATGAAACTGATAAAATCTCAAACGGAACGAACGGGGAGGATCACCTCCGCTCTCAGACCACCAGACGGTCTATTGGACAGGGAAAAGACTCCACCAGCACGTTCGATTTCGCGCTTCACAATGGCAAGACCAAGCCCCATGCCGCCTGTCCGTCGTGAACGGGAGCTTTCCACGCGATAAAACGGGGTGGTGACGCGCTCGATCTCCGTATCGGGAATACCCGGACCATTATCGTCGACACGGACAATAACGTTCTTTCCTTCCTGCCGCATGGAAATGGCTGCGGAGCCTGCATAGTTCAGAGAATTTTCCACCAGATTTGTGAAAACACGTTTCATGGCCAAAGGTGGAAGAACGAGCGGCAGACGATCAGGCCCGTCATATGTGACGTTGTCACCCCGATCCGCGGCATCATCGGTGATGGTGGCGAGAATGGCCGCAAGATCGATCGAGCGGGCCGCTTCCCGCTTCTTTTCCCCGGACAGATAGGCCAGCACGCCGTCAACCATGGCCTCCATTTCGTCGATATCGCCTTCGATCGCTTCCTGCGCTTCCCGGTCTTCCAGAAACCCGGCGCGCAGTCGCAGGCGGGCCAGAGGCGTGCGCAGATCATGCGAAACGGCAGCGAGAGCTTCGGTGCGATCCTCGATCAGTTGAGATATCCGCTTCTGCATCGCATTGATGGCGTGTGCCAGATGACGGACTTCCCGTGGTCCCTTCTCTTCCAGTGGCTCCCACTCGCCCGCGCCAATCGTATCCGCAACGGTTGCCAGACCGCGCAAAGGCAGACTCAGCGCATGCACCAGCATGGCCGCGACCATCAGAACGGCCAGTGTCACAATCGCGGCCGTGGCGACACCGCGCGTGATGATATGACCGCGCAGAATATCCGGTGCGGTGAAAAGAAGCTGGCTTCCATCATGAAGCACGAGCGTCCCGCTGATGTCGTTCCATTGCCCTGGTCCCCCACGCGCAAGACGCAGATCGAAATGCACCAGTATCGGATTGGCTTTCACCAGCCGCCTGTGCAGCGTGAGCATTCCATTGGCTTCAGGCCGTAGATCGCGTCCAGACGGAAGCGGAAACCAGACAATCCGCAGATCGTCCGTGGACAGCATGGTCGAAAGCATGGCGCGGCTACTGGCGGGCGCACCGTCGATCACACGCACATCCGTGGCCAGCCGTTCGCCGATCAGGTCAAAGCGGTCACTGTCCTCAATGATCGCTTCGGCGCGTTCATACAGCGTCCAGCTTGCGACAAAAACGACGCCGATCGCCGCCAGAAGAACGAACAGCACCCGCCCCATAAGCCCTCTGGGCCAGAGCAGGATGCGGCGTTCACGCGGCAAGGAAACAGGCATCTCGATGGGCATGGAAACGCCCGTTTTCAGACCCGTTCAACCGGTGCTGTGAAAATATAGCCCTGTCCCCGGACGGTACGGATCAGACTGTCAGCCTCCGTCCCCAGCTTGCGACGCAGACGGCTGACCAGCACGTCGATGGAGCGATCCGACACATCGCCAAGACGGGTGCGTGACAGTTCAAGCAGACGGTCACGCCCGATCACACGCTGCGGGTTATCGAGGAAACTGACCAGCAGGTCGTGCTCGGCTCCGGAAATTTCCACTGCCGCGCCCGTCGGATCATAAAGTTCACGACGCCGCAGATCCAGCGACCAGCCTGCGAAGTTGATGATTTCCTTGCGCTGCCGTCCCGTCGCCGCAACGGGAGACGCCTGTCCCCTGCGCAATACGGCGCGAACGCGGGCCAGCAGTTCCTTCTGCCCAAACGGCTTGGCGACATAATCATCCGCGCCAAGTTCAAGCCCCAGCACACGATCCAGTTCCTCACCACGGGCGGAGACCATGATGATGGGCACATGGGTGAACGCCTCATCCTCCACGCCGCCCTTCACGCCACCCTGTCGGAGCGCCCGGCACAGATCGAGACCGTTCATGCCCGGCATCATCACATCCAGAATGATGAGATCGGCAATTTCCGTCTCCAGCGCTTCCCACATCGAGCGCGCGTCCGGAACGGCACGGATACGATAGCCATCCGCCTGAAGCGTGCGTGTGAGGAGGGTGCGCATCCCCGCGTCATCCTCGACGACAAGGATGCGCGTTGGAAGATCGTGCAAATCGGCTTCGTGCGACGTTTGTTCGTTCATTCTTTTCGCATGGTCCGGTTGGGAAACGGGCTCAAACTGTAATGTTTTTTTTGTCCTGCGTCGAGAATGACACGCAACTCAGCTCAAAGTTCCCTCACGACTGCGACAGATCAGGCCGCCCCCAAGAACGCGAGAGCCATCATAAAGCACGCAGGCCTGCCCCGGCGCGGGCAATGCTGGCTCATCCAGCACTACTTCCGCTCCCGTTCCAACCGCACGCACGGACGCCGCACGCGGCTTCTCCCGCGCACGGAGCTGGACCATGCAGCGCACCGTCTCACCGCTTGCTTCGTCTGGCGGCGTAATCAGCCAGTTCATGTCCCGTAAATGACAGGTCGTCACCATTGAACCGGTGCGGGGCGCAACGACAATACGACGCCTTTTCGGCTCGACGGCCACCACCATCTGCCGCTCACCATCGATCTGCGCAGCCGCGCCCAGCCGTTTGGTCTGTCCGACCGTGTAACGTGTGACACCGTCATGCTGCCCAAGCACCTTACCGTCCCGATCAACGATCTCGCCTTCGCCGCGCATGTCGGGTCGGAGCGTTTCAACGAGGTCAGAGTAGGAGCCCTTGGGAATGAAGCAGATGTCCTGACTGTCCGGCTTGTCGGCCACCAGCAGGCCAAAGCGCTCGGCTTCGACACGCACAGCCTGCTTGTCCGGCATCTCGCCCAGTGGGAAGCGCAGATAGTCAAGCTGCTCTCTGGTGGTGGCGAACAGGAACCAGCTCTGGTCCCGGTCGGCATCGACGGGACGATGCATCTCGGCGCCCTCTGGCCCCTCCACGCGGCGAACGTAATGACCGGTCGCCATGGCGTCGGCGCCAATATCCTTGGCCAGCCCCAGCAGATCGGTGAACTTCACCCCCTGATTGCAGGCCACGCATGGAACCGGCGTCTCGCCGCTGGCATAGGAGTTGGCGAACCGTTCGATCACGCTGTCGCGGAACCGTTCTTCCGCATCGATGACATAATGGGGAATGCCCAGACGCTCGGCGACCTCGCGCGCGTCCTGAATGTCGCGACCCGCGCAGCAGGCGCCCTTTTTGGCCGCGCCACGGCTGTCGTAAAGCTGGAGAGTGGCGCCGATCACCTCATGGCCCTGCTCCACAAGGCGCGCGGCGACCACCGAACTGTCCACGCCTCCGGACATGGCAACGAGAATACGCATAACGGTCAGGCCCCTTCCAACGGGAAAACGTCCGGCCCGCGCCGTCGCTTTCCCGACGGGACCGAACCGGTCTCAGCTTTTGCGTGGCAGGCGGACTTTCAGCCCGTCCAACGCATCGCTCATGATGATCTGGCAACCAAGACGCGATGTTGCCTCAAGCCCGAAGGCCAGGTCCAGCATATCTTCTTCGTCTTCCGTCGGGGTGGACAGTTTCGGCGCCCAGGACGGATCGACGATTACATGGCAGGTCGCGCAGGCGAGGGAGCCTTCGCATGCTCCTTCGAGATCCACGCCATGCTTGTGCGCAATCTCCAACACGGACAGGCCAACGGGTGCATCGACTGTACGCTCGGTACCATCGGGCTCGACGAAAATCATGTGGGGCATTCGGAATTCTCGCTCAGTCTCTACTCTCGGGCGACAGACGCCCTCACCTGTTGTACCGCCCCGGCCAGCAGCGCCGCCGCACGTGCGATATCGGCGGGCGTGGTAAAGCGTCCGGGCGACAGACGCAAGCTTTCTGCGGCCTCGGACGGTTCCAGCCCCATGGCCGTCAGCACATAGGAAGGCTCAAGATCTGCCGAGGAACAGGCCGAGCCAACGGACAGAGCCATCTCCGGGAGAGCCTCCATCACTTTCGGCGCAGGCGCGCCATGCAGGCGGAGGCTGAGAATACCCGGCAGGCGTGGGGCCGCCTCGCCGTTGATCGAACAGGCAATCTGCCGCTCTCCCAGCCCTGTTACGAGGTCTGCCGCGAGCTTGCGCAGTCGGGCATCGTCAGAATGTCCTTCCACGCGGGCGATACGGGCCGCTTCCCCAAACCCGGCCACCAGCATGGCGGGGAGGGTGCCGGAGCGCAGGCCGCGCTCCTGCCCACCGCCAGAGAACAAAGGTTCCAGCCGCACCCTCGGGCGTCGCCGCACGAAAAGCGCCCCTACGCCTTTGGGGCCATACATCTTGTGGGCCGAAATGGATGCCAGATCGAGATCAAGCGCCCGGACATCAATGCCCATTTTCCCTGCCGCCTGCGCGAGATCGGAATGAAAAAGCGCGCCGGCCTCCTTCACGATCCGTCCAAGGGTCGGCAAATCCTGCAACACACCGGTTTCGTTGTTAGCCGCCATGATGCTGACCAGTGCGGTGGGAACAGACAGCGCTTCCCGCAACCGGTCCGGATCAACGCGCCCATTGCTGTCCACCCCGAGGATGACAGGCTCGAACCCTTCCAGCGCCAGAGACCGCACACTTTCCAGAACGCATTTATGTTCAGTCGCCACCGTGACAATGCGCTGACGCTTGTCGCCCTGTTTTTTCAGGAAACGCGCCGCCCCCTTGATCGCAAGATTGTTCGCTTCGGTCGCGCCGGACGTGAAGATGATCTCCATCGAGCCAGCACCGATCAGAGCTGCTACCTCATGCCGCGCCGCTTCAACCAGAGCGGCAGTGCGTTTGCCTGGCGCATGCGTGTCACTGTGCGGATTGGCGTATTCTTCTGCAAACAAAGGCGCCATGACCGCCATGACACGCGCATCACACGGAGTGCTGGCCGCGTTGTCGAGGTAGATTTCCTGCATGGCTCTTTCAGTGTTTCTGCTTGAGGGCAATCCCGGTGAGTGAGAAATGGTTCGGAAGGCGCCAAAGCGCAAGCCTCACCTGGTCTGAAGCAGCATGCGACAGATCGCCCCTGTGATCACTTTTACAGATCAGAGTGCTCTGTCTTTCCAGACCTTTCCTTGCGCCACTGATGATCGCGTCTGATCGAAAGATGAGATGTTTCGTCGTCTCTTCGATAGGCGATCACAACACAATTTTACAAAACTGTTATAACCTTAATATAAAACAACTTTTACAAAATCATTATAGTGGACATTTTCATCCGGAACAAAAATCTTTGAAAAAATCTTGTGATGCTGATAAAGGGCTGATGAGAAATTGAAGTGGATTAAACAATTGCAAGGAGAAAAATGATTTTTCTTAATGGATCGGATTCGATCTGATCCATGGATGGAATTTCTCCTGTCAGCATCAATGCTGACCCTTTTTCTGCTTTGAGAAAAGCAGGTTCCACCACCGTTATCATATGGTGCATTCCAGTGTGAATTTCCGCTGGTTGTTTAATTCCATCCTTTGGCCAAAAGGACATTTTCGATATCCGCCCGATTTTTCTGACTCATTCTTTCTGTCAGGAATCCTGTATCGGCACTGTGCGGATTGTCGTTTTCACCCATCAAGATTCCGGTTCCATGCCTGCGAAGGACATATCCGGAGAACATGCGCGCAACGTTTCTCTGAATTATCCTTCAGAGTTCTTTCCCTGTTGTTGCTGCCTGCGTAAAGAGGAACCTTTCCCCTTGAAACAGACAGATACTCTGTCCCCTTCCCCGACATCCTTTGCCGACCGGCTCGGCATTCCCGCTCCATTGTTCTGGGGTTTTGTCGGTCTTCTTTTCTTCATGATCGGCGACGGTGTCGAAGCCGGTTACCTCGCCCCCTATCTCGAAGGTCAGGGCGTTTCATCGCGCGACACTGCCCTGCTGTTCACCCTCTACGGTGTAACGGTCTCGATCTCCTCCTGGCTGTCCGGTCCTCTTTCCGATTTATGGGGCCCGAAAAAGGTCATGTGGATCGGGCTTGGTCTCTGGGCCGTGTTTGAAGTCATGTTTCTGCTCATGGGTGTGGCCACAAACAGCTATCCCATGATGCTCACAGCCTATGCTCTGCGTGGTTTCGGTTATCCGCTGTTCACATATGGATTTCTCGTATGGATTGCCGCGGCGACGCCTCCGCGTCAGCTTGGGTCCGCAGCTGGCTGGTTCTGGTTCGCCTTCTCGGGTGGCCTGCCCACCCTCGGCTCGCTGTTCGCCAGCTTCGCCATTCCTGTCATCGGTGAAATGGCCACGTTCTGGTCTTCTCTGGGACTGGTGGTTTTCGGCGGCCTGCTTGCGCTTCTTCTGACCCGTGAGCCAATCGGCAGCCGTCCGCTTGCAACCAAGGACGCAGCACCATCCGAAATATTCTTCAGTTCGCTGAGCATCCTGTGGCGCGAACCGAAGACCTTCATCGCAATGCTCGTTCGCACGATCAACACGTCATCCGAGTATGCGTTTCTGGTCATCATGCCGAGCTTCTTCACGAAAGTGATCGGCTTTACCCTCTCGCAGTGGCTCCAGCTTCTCTCCATCGTGTTCCTCTCGAACATTCTGGTGAACCTGCTTTCCGGTATCTCGGCTGACCGCATCGGTCATCGTAAGGTCGTTGCTTTCGGCGGTGGCATCGGTGCAGCCATCATGGTTCCGGCGTTCTACTATGTGCCGCAGATGTATCCCGGCAACTTCATGGTCGCCGCTATCGTTGGTGCGCTTTACGGTGCGACGCTGGCTGCCTTTGTGCCGCTCTCGGGGCTTGTTCCGCAGATCTGCCCGAAAGAAAAAGCCGCTGCTCTGTCGGCTCTGGGTCTGGGAGCTGGCGCCAGCACCTGGGTCGGTCCGGCTATCGTGACGTGGTTTGAATCATGGCGCGGTATCGAAGGTATCGTGTGGATTTTCTCGGGTCTGTATGTCCTGTCCGCTCTGATGACGTTCACGCTGACGATCTCTCCTGAAGCACGTCGCCATCTGGAAAAGGTGACCAAGCGCGAACAGGCTGCTGCACGCGGCGATATAGCGGGGGAACTGGGATTGGCTGAGCGCGCCTGATTCCTCAGATCATCTGTTTCCTACGAAAAGAGGGGAAAGTCTTGACGGACTTTCCCCTCTTTTTTGTGTCCGGATGTTTTGTAAAAAATCATCCCGCACAAAAACCCCGCTTCCAGCAGTGATCTGGAAGCGGGGCCAAAAGTCTAACGATCAGTTATCATTTTTATCGTGTTCGATGTCATGGATCTGCGCCATGAGGGCGTCAATCTTGTCATGCCGGGTCTTAACCGCCGCAAGCTGCTCTGCCGTCAGAACATTGCGCACCTTGACCGCTGTTTCCAGACGGGCCGCGTTCTGCTTGGCGTCCAGATCATCTTCCTGCTTCTGCAGATCACTCAGCTTGGTCTGATCGACTTTACCAGGGGCGAGGAGAAGGTCCTCGATCTGCTTGTGAAGATCACGATCCTGCTTACGGATGTCTTTTGAGGAAGAGCGGTCTTCCTTGAAAATAGCCTTGACGGCGTCCTTCTGCTTGGCGGTCAGATCTGCCCCTTCAAGAAAAGGAAAGGGAGCACCGCAATGTGGCGGGGCTGGGGGCATGGGGCCATGAGCCTGCGCCTGAGCGACTGAGAAAAGACCGGCCGCCATGGCTGCCATTAAAAATGCACTACGCTTCATGGAACTCCGTCCTGTTCTTATGCAGTAGAGATTCTTCTCATCTGCTGTCAGGAGGTAGAACACATGAAAATCATGACGAAAAAATCACAGGTTTGCTACGAAATGTAAGGATCGCAGCATATTATCATTACAAATCAAAAAGGTTTTACAATGACCATGATCACTATAACGATCATGAGCACGGTCGGAACTTCGTTCGCCATGCGATAAAACTTCTCTGAATGAAGATTTTCATCACGTGCAAAAGCCGAACGCCAACGTGCGCAGAAACCGTGAAAGACGAACATGCCCGCAAGGCAGGCCATCTTCACGTGCCACCATCCGGCCATCCAGTTTATGATGCCGGGCGTCAGAACCAGCAGGCTGCCGAACAGGAGAGAGGCAATCATTGCCGGCGTGGTGATCGCACGCAACAAACGCCGCTCCATAATCTTGAAACGCTCGCTTTCAGCCGACCCGGCCTGCACCTGACAGTGATAGACATACAGTCGGGGCAGGTAGAAAAGCCCCGCCATCCACGCAATGATGGACATCACGTGAAATGCCTTGATCCAAGGATACCACGGCAGCAGCGCGTCCATCATGACGCCTGCTTGCTCTGGGACTGCAAGGTGCGACGCAGTAGAGCGGAGAACTCTGCAAGAGTGCTGACACGGATCAGGCCCGGCCAGTCCGGGGCAGGTTCAGCCTTATCCCGCAGCAGAACACAGGTCATCCCTGCTTCAAGAGCGGCTTTCGCACCCGTATCACTGTCTTCCAGCACGACGCACTCATCAGGCGGAATACCTTCCTCGACAGCGGCATGAAGATACACGGCTGGCGATGGCTTGGGCTTCTGCATATCCGTGGCGGAATGAATGCGTTCACGGGGAATGAAATCGAACAGACCGCTTCCGTCGAATTTCGCATCCATTTCCAGCATCGAGGAATTGGACCCTACGCGCATCGGAATGCGCAGCGCCTGCACATCCCGCAGCATCTGAGGCGTGCCGTCGATTGTATCCACGGAAACACGAAACGACTCGACAAAGCGGTCGCGCGTGGTGGTGCACCAGTTTTCAGGCAATGACTGACCTGACTGAGCCTCAATTTCTTTTTTCAGCGACATCAGGGCCTTGCCGCCAAAACGCCCGACGGCTTCCTCATCACTGATGGATAATCCCGCTTCCCGGGCGGACTGCGCGATGATGCGACAGCTTGTTCCCTCACTGTCGATGAGCACGCCGTCACAGTCGAAAATGATGAGACCAAGCCGCCCGTCAGGTTTCAAAGCGGAAACCATCGTCAGACCGTTCTCAAAGCGGCGATGAGTTCTCCGACATGTTCCGTCGGTGTTTCGGGCAGGACTCCATGACCGAGATTGAAGACATGCGGGCGTCCCCGTCCTGCTTCCCGGATGGCCAGTGCTTCACGAATCATGGCTTTACCGCCCGCCAGCACAGCCACCGGGTCCAGATTGCCCTGCAACACCAGATCGTCTCTCACCTGAGACGCGATCGTTGTGAGGTCTGCACCCGTATCCAGCGCCATCGCATCCACACCGGTTTCGCGCGCATATTCCGGCGCCATCACGCCAGCCAGACGAGGAAAGCCTATCACGGGAACATCGGGATAGCGGCTTTTGAGGCTCTGAACGATCTGCCGGGTAGGATTAATGACATGCCGCCGGAATTCATGAGGCGGCAACAAACCCGACCAGGAATCGAACAGCATCACGGCCTGTGCTCCGGCCTCGATCTGATCGGCCAGCATGGAAGCCGTTGTTTCCATCAGCAGATTGATCAGACGGTCGAACAGGACTGGTTCGCGGAAAGCCATCAGCCGTGTCTGGGCAAATTCCTTGGAGCTTCCGCCATCGACCATGTAGCAGCTGACGGTGAAAGGCGCGCCAGCGAACCCGATCAGCGTGACCGTGTCCGGTGCCGCGGCGCCTACCTGTTCGCCAAGAGCCTTGCGCACGCGTCGCAACGTTTCCGCGACCGGGGCTGTCCGCTCTGCAATGCGCTTCGGGTCCAGACGGGCCAGATCCGCTTCACTGCGGATCGGTTCCAGAACGGGTCCCCGTTTCTCGATGAACTGCAGGGACTGCCCCATCGCCCATGGCAGGACGAGAATATCGGAAAACAGGATTGCGCCATCCATGGCGAAACGCCGGATCGGCTGAAGCGTGATCTCCGTTGCAAGTTCGGGCGTCATGCAGCGCGTCAGAAAGTCCGCTTTTTCCCTGAGAGCCCTGAATTCCGGCAGGAAACGTCCGGCCTGTCGCATGAGCCAGATTGGAGGCGGCCACATCGCCTCGCCCTTCAGGGTGCGTAAAAGCCGTCGATTTTCGTCAGTGCCTTGTGTGCTGCTCACTATCCGTCCGCCACTCGCTTTCAATCAGTGCCCCATCTCTAACGAAGAAAAGAAAATAAAGAAATGATGAGGTTTCTATTGGGGGTGTGTATGACGGGGTACCCGGCTTTCCAAAAATGTACCCCAGTTTTCCCCGACTGTGTACAGAATCTATCCTCTCGGAAAATATGGATTTTTCGGAGTTATCCAGAAATCCCCACAACCGGGCTGTGTACAACTCACCGTGTCGGGGCTTGTACCCTTTGTCCACGGTACTCGGTACTATGGGGCTTGGTGCTCCGTACTATCCCCATGTACCCCAGTACCGCACAAAGTACTCGGTACAGTACTCACCGAAGTACTCACGGGGTGTAAGTACATTGTGCCTGCGGAAAACATCTTCAGAGAAAGCTGAAAGCAAATGATCGACTCGAGTACTGGCATGTCTGAAGTACTGTCCCATTCTTTTTTTGCTAAAAAAGCCCCTCTTATTTTGGCCAGCGGGTCCACCGCCCGTCAGGCGCTTCTCAGGCAAAGTCAGGTCCCGTTCATTGTGCGGACGGCTGATATTGATGAGGGGTATTTCAAGGAAGAAGGCCGCAGAGAGAACAGCGATATCTCACAGGTTGCCCTGACGCTGGCCAAGGCCAAGGCAGAAGCCGTTGCCAAAGAACTGGGTGATCCTGCTGCATATATTATAGGCGCGGATCAGATGCTTGGCTGTGAGGGGGAATGGTTCGACAAACCCGGTTCATTGCAGTTGGCGGAGGAGCAACTTCTGCGCCTGCGTGGGCATACGCATCATCTCTATAGTGCAGTGGTTCTTTATCAGGGTGGTAAGGTCGTATGGACGCATCTGGCACGCCCAGCCCTGACGATGCGTTCCTTTTCCGATGCGTTTCTGCACGCCTATCTCGCCTGTGAAGGCGAAGCGCTTCTGGGATGCGTGGGCGCCTATAGGCTGGAAGGGCTTGGGATACAGCTTTTCAGCCATATAGAAGGCGATCATTCCGCCATTCTGGGGCTTCCCTTGTTGCCGTTGCTGGCCGCTCTAAGGGATTTTGGCGTTGTCGGCGGATAATTGCGCGACAATGCCACAAGAAGACTTGTCATCCCTACCTCAACGGGGTATACGCGCCTCCACCTGAGTGACTTCATATGACAGTCGCTCTGTGTGTGGGGCCATAGCTCAGTTGGGAGAGCGCCTGAATGGCATTCAGGAGGTCGTCGGTTCGATCCCGATTGGCTCCACCAGTTTCCCTCTACAATTTACATAAAACTGATATTTCTCGTGGTCATAGAGACATGATCTCCCATGAGAATCCGCATATCTGTCCTGAGCATTGCGGCGCTTTAAGTTGTTCTGACGAACACTTCCTTTCACAAATATGAAAGTGGCTTGTAGCGGAAAAGCAGAATGGGCTTTTCTCATTGACAGATGGCCCTTGTTGCCGACCATATGAGTTTACCAAGGGGGGTTCCGCTCAAGGAACTGAGAGGCTGCATGTCCCGCAAAGGACGGCGCAGCGACCCTGCCAGCGCTTATATCAGCGTTGGGGAACCTGATCCGGTTAGTACCGGCGGAGGGACTGGTCTGGTCGCGAGCAGCGCCGTGCGCCCCATACCCACGGTAGACCCATCCGGCTCGACCCGTTCTTCGCAAGAACGCGAGGACGTCGTCATGAACCACATTACGCCCAAAGGCCCCGACACCAAGGCCCCCGCACCGGGCCATGTCACAACAGGCCCCATCTGGGGCTCAAGAAAAGTCTATTCAAGCCCGGAAAATCATCCTGAAATCCGCGTTCCCTTCCGGGAAATCGCTCTTGATCCGTCAGCCAACGAAGCACCGTTACAGCTGTACGACACCTCCGGCCCTTATACAGACACCGACATCAGCATTGATGTGGCCAAAGGGTTGCCGAAGGTCCGGTCGGAATGGCTGGCGAAGCGCGGCTTCAGCAAGGCTACTCCCCGCACGGTAAAGCCGGAAGACAATGGCGGCGCGACCGGCGACAATCTCGTCGATCCGTGTCCTGCGCCGCATACGGTGCTCGAAGCGGGGTCTGCAAAACACGTCACGCAGTATGAGTTCGCGCGCGCCGGGATCATCACTGAGGAGATGATTTACGTCGCTCATCGTGAAAATCTTGGTCGGCTGAAAGCTGCTGAAGGCGCGGCGGCACGTCGGGCCGATGGTGAGGATTTCGGGGCCGCCATTCCCGAATTCGTCACACCGGAATTCGTGCGTGACGAGATCGCCCGTGGGCGCGCCATCATCCCGGCCAACATAAACCACCCGGAACTTGAGCCAGTCATCATTGGTCGTAATTTCCTTGTGAAGGTAAACGCCAATATCGGCAATTCCGCCGTCACATCTTCCGCCGCTGAAGAAGTGGAAAAGCTGGTCTGGTCGATCCGCTGGGGTGCGGATACGGTGATGGATCTTTCGACGGGTCGGAACATCCACAACATCCGTGACTGGATCCTGCGCAACGCCCCGACGCCAATCGGCACCGTTCCGCTCTATCAGGCGCTTGAGAAAGTCGGCGGTGATGTCAGCAAGCTTTCGTGGGAAGTCTTCCGTGATACGTTGATCGAGCAGGCCGAGCAGGGCGTGGATTACTTCACCATCCATGCAGGTGTGCGGCTTGCCCATATTCCGCTGACCGCCGAGCGTGTCACCGGCATCGTTTCACGTGGCGGCTCGATCATGGCGAGCTGGTGCCTGATGGAACACCGCGAGAGCTTCCTCTACGAGCATTTCGCGGACATCTGCGACATCATGCGCAAGTATGACGTTTCGTTCTCTCTCGGTGATGGTCTGCGTCCGGGCTCAATTTCCGATGCCAACGATGCCGCACAGTTCGCCGAATTGGAAACGCTCGGTGAACTGACGAAAATCGCCTGGGCAAAGGGCTGTCAGGTGATGATCGAAGGCCCCGGTCATGTGCCGATGCACAAGATCAAGGCCAACATGGACAAGCAGTTGAAGGAATGCCACGAGGCGCCTTTCTATACGCTTGGCCCGTTAACGACAGATATCGCACCGGGTTACGATCACATCACGTCCGCTATTGGCGCCGCGATGATCGGTTGGTTCGGCACGGCGATGCTCTGCTACGTCACGCCAAAAGAGCATCTCGGACTGCCCAACCGTGATGATGTGAAAGTTGGTGTGATTACATATCGACTTGCAGCCCATGCAGCCGATCTTGCCAAGGGACATCCATCCGCCAAGCTGCGTGACGATGCTCTGAGTCGGGCCCGCTTCTCGTTCCGTTGGGAAGACCAGTTCAAGCTGTCGCTCGATCCGGATACAGCCCGCGCTTATCATGATGAAACGCTACCAAAAGACGCGCACAAGACAGCGCATTTCTGCTCGATGTGCGGTCCGAAGTTCTGCTCGATGCGGATCTCGCAGGATATTCGCGACGATGCGCAACGCATCGCTGGGATGGAGGAAAAGAGCCGCGAGTTCCGTGAGGCTGGCGGTAAGGTTTACGTTCCAGCCGAGTGAGAAAAGACTAGGGGAATCTGGTGTCTGGTCCAACCCGGACACCAGGTATTCCGATAAAAATAACTGTTTATGGACGTGTATCGTCTACCTTCATCCCGAGATTTTCAGCAATTTCACCTCTGTCCTGTGACAGAGGTACCATGATGGCTTTCCGGCCCGGCTGATAAGCGCTGGTGTTCCATCCGCGCGCTTGTCCAATCGCACTGACAAGATGATAAAATCCAAGCCATTTTGAATCTTGTGCAGGTGGTTTCCAGAATCTCACAACGAGGGCACATGTTGCGATGATAAAGGAAATGATTGCAGTTGTTGTCGCCACATAGGACGCTGGAATGA
Source organism: Acetobacter sp. (assembly GCF_047721705.1). Taxonomy (GTDB): domain Bacteria; phylum Pseudomonadota; class Alphaproteobacteria; order Acetobacterales; family Acetobacteraceae; genus Acetobacter. Next base: position 54,726 of record NZ_JBDNXK010000010.1, read on the forward strand.
TGGTGAGAATGAAACTGATGATTTTATCTATATCCATTGATTCTAACTTTGTTTTTTATTGTTAAAAGCCTCCGTAAATCGTTTGCCATCACCATTAGCGATAAAGAGGGTGAAGGTGTTCGTTCCTGCGGAAGTGCTGCTTGATGATGCGCGGTAAGGTAATAAAACGCAGGACAAATAATTTATAAAACTAATGAAAAAATATCATGATTTCACAGAAATTGAGAGAAGATTGGCATTGCACCAG
>NZ_JBDNXK010000011.1:0-53701 GCF_047721705.1 Acetobacter sp.
GGATTGTAAAGATATCGTATAACGTATCATCTTCGTAATAATGAGATAGATGGTTTTTTACATATCCAAGAAAACGAGGAGCAGGCATTTCAAGAATGCTTCTTGGGCAGAAGTCAAAACTCCACCATCTCGACATTTTCACAAGATGAAAAGCTAGAGCGTCTCTGAGAGACAAAAGTGTTTCTGGTCGATTGGCATGATCGCAGAGAAACTGCACGTCACGAAATCTGGTGATAAGGCGGTTGATCTGACCAACAAAGGGATGCGCCAGATCGAGATAAGACAACAGACATTCCGGTCGAGAATGTGTGAGGTGCCATTCCGCAGTGAATTCGGTCGTCTTGTTCATGTGGAGGAAAACCTTTGTCAGCCGAAACCGGACGAAAGGTATTGCAAATGAGAATTGTTCGCAAATTAATTATTGGGGAGATTGAAGCCTGTGAAATTTTAGACATAAAAAAAGGAGAGGCCTACCGACCTCTCCTTCTTCAGAACCTGAAACTTGATGCTTTAGCGATGCTTGGGATGTGACACATGTTTTGTGTGTCGGAAAAGATGGTGCGCAGCACGGCGGGGCGCACGATAATTCTGCTCGATCGTCCCGACGTCTTCTGGTGCTTCTGCGACCTGAGATGCGTTGTCAGCATCGATGGTCATACGTTCCGCTGCGGCAGTCATGACAGGGGCGGCATTTTCGGCGCGCGGGTAGATGAATCCGAAGGTTGGATAGATCGAACCAAAAGCTCCCTGCCGACCGTTCAGTTCGACGCGGACCGCAGACCAGTCATTATTGGCTGACACGTCAACCACGCGAACGTTTCTGCTGATTCCGTTCTGCGCCCAGTGAGACTGATCAATGGTGATAACACGATTGTTGACCGAGCCTGTTACAACAGCGACATGGCCAAGGGGCATGCGGCGGATCGGACGGAAATTGAGAACGCTACCCACTTCCGGGGCGGACCCACGTGCATACCGTCCGGCAGCGTTATACCACCAGTCGCGGGCATTGCCGGATAGACCAACAGCTGATTCTGCCTTGGCGAAAGCAACGCACTGGATGACATGTCCGCTGGCGTGGGCGCGACTACGATGGCCCCACTGCGCATAATAGGCGGGAATGAAATGGTTGTGGTAACCGTGCCCGACGACGTTGAATGAAATGCTGTGAACATGAGAACGGTGAGCTTTGTAGCCCGTGTATTTCGTCCGCGCTTCACCTGAGCTGGAGTAGGCGGTGTTCGCTGCAGTAACTGTAAGTGTCGCTAAAAGAAGACGACGGAAACCAGACTTCCGCAGCAGAACCATTGTCTATCACCCTGTTTTGCTTCTCTTTAAAGTGGGTAGCAAGGCCTGTTCCGGTCTGACAAGAGGGTGAACGGCAGTTCATTGGCGAGAAAGTGAGATCGTAACGAAACTGATATTAAGAGTGTGTGTTTTAGGAATAAAATCCTAAACCATTTAACTTCCCAGTCATTTTGTGCCTTATTCCCGCCTGAATTTTACAGCTTTCGACAACAGCCTGTCACGAATCAGCACAACTCGCTGCTGGTGCTTTTCTGGACGCACCAATAATTAAATTGCAGTTACTTTTGTCTCATATTCAAGAAACCAGCGCGTAAAGAGATCGACGCCGGAAGGGAGGTCTGTCCTTGGGGACCAGTCGATCAGAGTCTGCACTTTTTCAATGGAAGCCCATGTGTACTCCACATCGGCTTCTGGACGGGCTGTCAGATGAATGTTGGCTGTTCTGTTAAGCGATTGTTCAAGAAGACCGACCAGGCGCGACACCGATTCCGGGGCATTGTTGCCGATATTGAGAAGGCGAGCTTTTCCAGTAGGCGGAATCTGCATGATCTTGCAGATGGCGTCCACGACATCGGTGATGAATGTAAAGTCACGCGCAAGACAGTTGCCTTCATAAAGCGTCACCGGTTCACCACTCATGATCGCTTTTGCGAATTTGTAATATGCCATGTCCGGTCTTCCCCACGGGCCATATACGGTGAAAAACCGCAGCCCCGTCAGAGGAAGGTCATACAGGTGCTGGTAGCATTCGGCGGCAAGCTCACCAGATCTCTTGGAAACGGCATAAAACGAGCCGGGCTGGTCCACTCGGTCGCTTTCCCGAAAAGGGAGCGCCTGATTGCGACCATACACCGAGGATGATGAGGCATAGACCATGTGCTTCAGAGCAGGCAGATGGCGCGCGAACTCAAGCATCGCTACCTGTCCGCGGACATTGGCATCCGCAAACGCTAGAGGCGCCTCTATGGAGTGCCGGACGCCCGCCTGTGCGGCGAAGTGGAGAATTTCGGTGATCTCCCCGCGCACGGACGCCGGGATAGCCGCTTCCATATCTGTCGTGGCGATATCCAGATAATGGAAGGAGAAATGTGGAAACTGTTGTAATCGGGCAAGACGGGCGCGTTTAAGAGCGGGTTCGTAATAACTGTTCAGCACATCAACGCCGACGATACGCACACCTGCTTCAAGAAGTCTTTCGCACACACTGAAGCCGATGAAGCCCGCGGCGCCTGTTACCAGCACTGTCACAAAAACTCTCCGCTTTCAGCCGATTGAGCCGATGTCATAAACACTTCAGCTCAAGGCGCCTTCACGGACAGATCGGCGGCAGAAGCCGCCTGCTTCGGCTTTTTCGCATCAAGTGAGCTGGACGTCACACGATCGCCCACGACAATGCCGAGCTTCTCTGTAATGCCCGCCTGAAGCTCCAGTGTCGCGAGCACCGGCCCATGACTGCTGATACGGGCAAGGCTCTGCGGGACCGCGTTCTCCGTGATGGAACTGATCCGGCCGTCCGTGCCAATGAACACGATATCCAGTGGAGCGAATGTGTTTTTCATCCACATGTCGCTTTCTTGCGGAGCATTCCAGACGAACAGCATGCCCTGATCCGCCGGGACGCTCGGGCGGAACATTTCCCCTGTGATCTGTTGCGCAGGTGTCTCGGCTTTTTCGACTGTGAACGGATGAGCGCCATTCGCGGACTGTATCGTCAGCTTTTCCTGAGGAAGCGTCGGCTGGGCTGCTGTGGGCTCACTTTCCGCAAAAGCGGGAAGGGCGATTGTTGCGGTCAGGCCACCGGAAGCGACACAGAGTAAAAGAAGAAATTTGCCGATAGTCTGACGTGTCACCGGGATTGAGCCTCTGTTGTTCGTTCTGCGAAAGGATTAAATGGACGTTTACTGAAGAAACTGGTTTCGGGTGCGCTCAATGCCGATTTTGGTGGGTGCGCCGTGACCCGGCAGAACCGTCACATCATCACCGAGCGGGAGCAGTTTTTCACGGATGGCCGTGACCAACTGGCGACTGTTTCCGTAGGAGAAGTCCGTGCGTCCAATGGTACCACGGAAAAGCGTATCTCCTGCGAACAGAACCTGATCTTTCGAATCGAAGAAGACGACATGTCCGGGCGTATGTCCGGGCACATGCAGCACTTCAAAACGATGGCCTAGAAATTCCAACGTCTCTCCATCCGTCGTGAAACGGTCGGGACTCACGCTGTGCAGATCGGTCAAGCCGAAATGCCGACATTGCTCTTCCACCGATTGCAGCAGGAACTCGTCATGCGTTGTCGGTCCGACAATTTCCGGGGCAGCGGCTTGCGTGCGCATTAGCAGTGTGCGCAGTTTCGCCGCGCCGCCCACATGGTCCAGATGACCATGGGTCAGCAGCAGCGCAACGACGTTGAGACCCTCTTCCTGCATCCGGGCGTGAATCGCGTCTGCGTCTCCACCCGGATCGACAACGATCGCCTCATGCGTCGTCGGATTCCAGACGAGCGAACAGTTCTGATGAAACGGCGTGACAGGCATCCGTTCTATGGTCAGGTGTTCTGTATCGCTCATCGGGAAGTCTCCTTATGGGGAGAGTGTGACTCAGGCGGTCTTCCAGCCGGTTTCCGGGATATCGAAGTGGGAAGCAAGCTCAGCCGTCGGGATGTTGATCAGATCTTTGTCGATGGACTTGATCAGCTTGGCCTGGGCGGCTTTCGTCAAGTGCTCACGGATGACGTGCAGAACCTTGGCAGGTGCGGCGAGCACGAAACCGTCCGGCTGGCTGCTGCCCTGAAACTGCGTGTCGATCCATTTGGCGACGTGCTTGCCGAACTCTTCCTTGTGATGGTCGGAAACCGAGAAGTCACCGCGACCATTGTCAGAGGAACCTGCGATTTCGGCAGCTGCGAAATGGGAGGTTTCCTGAATGTGGCCGTCCCTGTGATGCAGGACACGGGCTTTGCCGCCATCGGCGACGATGTAGATGACTTGTCCGTCGAAGCTGTTTGGCATCGGAGTGCTCCATAGCTGGCGCGTTATGTCCGAAAACCCGCAAAAGCCGGATTCGGACCTGATGACGGAGATAGAGCCCTGATTTCGGTCAGGAGCAACCCCCCAATGCATCGCAACGGGCTGGAGTACTGTCTCCTACGCTTTATAGTCATGCATATGTCATCTGTCCCGCCCTCTTCCGAAGCCCGGAATCCTTTTCAACTTGCCGACGACTGGCTTGCGGCAGGCCAGCAGGTGGCTTTTGCGACCGTTGTCGGAACTGGTGGCCGTTCTCCTCGTCCACTCGGCAGCGTCATGGTCATGTCAGGCAGCGGTCGCGTCGAAGGGTCGGTGAGTGGGGGCTGCGTCGAAGGAGACGTGATTTCCACGGCGGGCGATGTTTTCGCGGGCGCCGTTCCCTGTATGCGCAGTTATGGCGGCGAGGACATGGGGCTGTGGTCCGTTGGACTGGCCTGTGGTGGGCGGCTGGACGTGTTTGTCGAAGCAGTAAAGTCTTCGCAGTCACCCTCCGGCACATTTCCTTCCGAATTTCTCCCGCGCATCAATGCCTGTCGCGAGGCGCAGGAACCGGTTGTCATTGCGTTCGCTCTGGACGGCTCCTCCCATGCGCTTCTTCTGCCGAAAGGGGAACTTCTGACGGCAGGAGATCAACCGCCTGCCGAGATCGTTGCCCGCATGAAACAGCACAGGGCGGCGGGAGAAACGGGAGTCGTGGCGCCGGATACAACGCCGGGCTGGTTCGTGCAGACGCTGGCCCCTCCACCGAGGCTGATCATTGTCGGAGCCGTGCATATCGCTCAGGCCCTTTCAGGGATGGCGGCCCGGATCGGTTATGCCGTCACCATCATTGATCCCCGGACCATGCTGGCGACACCGGCCCGTTTTCCCGGGGTGCGCCTGATGGATGGATGGCCAGACGAGGCGCTCATCAGAGAGCAGCCTGATCGCAATACCGCCATCGTCACCCTGACGCATGATAGCAAGCTGGACGATCCGGCGCTTCTGACCGCGCTGGGAACGCCAGCCTTCTATATAGGCGCGCTCGGTTCCAGAAAGACTCATGCTTCCCGCCTTGACCGGTTGCGCGGGGAGGGAGTGGATGAAATGGCGCTGCGGCGGATTCGGGGGCCGGTGGGACTGCCGATCGGTGGGATCGAAGTTGAAGAGATCGCGGTTTCCATCATCGCCGACATTATTGCTGTGAGACGACATGCCCCTCTGGCGCAGGAAATGGCGTGGTGGTCGCGCCCCGTGACGACGGCGTGACAGCGACTGTCATTGCCATTGTCTTGGCGGCAGGTCGTTCGTCACGAACAGGTCTTCAGCATAAGCTGTTGGCAAAGGATGCCGCCGGACGGTCCATGATAGCGCGCACACTGGGGGCGGTGACGGCCAGTAAGGTTTGTTCGGTTGCTGTTATTCTGTCCCCGGATCGGGACGATATTGTTTGTGCCGTGGAGGCCTGTCGCCTGCCGGTTACCCAGCTGTTTTCGCCAGATTTCAAACTCGGTTTATCTGCGTCTTTGCGGGTTGGGCTGGCGTGGGCTGAGGCGCAGAAAGCAGAGGGAGCGCTCATCTGCTTGGGTGATATGCCGTTGGTGAGCACCGATGTCATTAATGCGCTTATTGAAGAATTTTATCGCACGACAGTCGATGTTGTCCTGCCAGAATATCAAGGGCGGATCGGGAATCCGGTTTTGTGGAATTCCCGCTGTTTTGCTGCCCTGAGCACACTATCCGGAGATCGCGGAGGTCGAGCCCTGCTCTCCAGTCCTGCCCTGCAGAAAGCGATGGTGCAGTCGGAAGAAACTGTGTTGGTGGACTTCGATACGCCGGAAATGCTGCAATGGTTCGCAACCCTATAGACAGCAATGAAAGTGGTTACTGGCCGAAAATCAAAGGAAATTTTATAAAAGAAGCGTAGGAAAAATTCCGCAGGTAAATGATTTGAAGTAATTATAAAAATATTCATACATAAAAGTTAACATGAATCCGTGCATCGCTTTGAGTCACTACATAAATGCCGGATAAACACACACACAGAAAAAATCAGTGTCGTGGGCTCTGTTTTCTCGTTTTCAGATTGTTTTCGAGATTTAAAAGGGATCGAGACGGCAATGTTGCAATAATCGTTGCCTTTGCGTCTGTGCCTATACTGATAGGAATCGCTGTTTCCTACAATATAGGGCAGACTATTGCGGCACGTACGGAATTGCAGGATGCCGCCGATGCGGCAGCACTTGCAGCAGCAAAGGGGGTTAATAACGCTCTTGTGGAAGGTGCAGGCACTTCGTCCCAGACTGACATGGAGGCGGTGGCGGGCACATTGGTGCAACAATCCCTTGCCGCAAACAGATCTACATTCACAACAGCTCCGGAAAGCAGTTTTTCCGTAAACACTCTTAGCCAGTATACGGTGAGTGTGACGGTCAATTTGACCACGCAGGTTTCGTCTGTAATGTCTTCTTTTCTTGGGGGTGGAAATAATATCATTTCCGTTGCCTCAACAGCCACCATGTCACCGGGTTCGGCTTATTTCCAGATTTTGTTTGTCGTTGACGTATCAAACTCGATGGGAGTTGGTGGTGATGAGGACAATATCAATCAACTGATAAACTATCAGCAGTGCGCTTTTGCCTGTCATGACCCCAATGGCTATTCACATAAAACAACATCCTGTGTGCCGTCCGGGTCAGGGTGGAAGTCCTGTGACAGACGCACGGTGGCAAAGCAGTATGGAATCAAGCTGAAGATAGATTATGTGAACCAAGCTGTACAATCATTCTTATCCAAACTTCAGGACTATTCCAGTGACACCAGAATGAATTCCACTATTGGAATATATACATTCGGGTACAGTTTTAACCAATTACTACCACCGACGTCCGATCTGACAGCGGCTCTGGCCGCAGCGACTTCCATTGATATAGAAAATGTCACTGACTGGCGTGCCAGCATGGGGCCATCCTATAATTATGGTTATACTTACACGACCAAAAGCCTTACTTCGATCCTGAATGCGTTGTCGGATGTTGGTGATGGTTCATCGACAACGTCGAAGAAGACATTTGTTGTCTTTTTGTCAGATGGTCTTGAGGATGTGCCGGGAAGCAGCGCATGGGGGCGGGCGACTGGCACAGATTACGCCACTGTCTGCACGGCTATCAAAAACGCAGGCGCTCGCGTTTTTTCAATTCTCGCACCTTATTATCCCATCTTGAGTGGCAGCGAGGCACCCCAATATCAGGCTCTCGTCGCGCCATTTGCAAGCACTGGGAGCGGATCGATGCAGTATGCGATGCAGAATTGCGCTTCGAGCGATGGAGACTTTTTTCTGGCCTCTGATGGAGACGATATTCAAAGCGCTTTCCAGCAGGCGCTTGGTGTCATTGTCGCTGATGTCGGTCTGCGTTTACTGAAATAAATATTAAATGCTTCCGACAGGTGCCCACCCTTTCATTAAGCAGAGCACCTGGTGCATGTACGCCTTAAAAATCCAGATTGGCGTAATAGTCTGGTGGGGTCATGCCGGGAATGCGATCGTTCAATAAAGGGCGGAAGCAGGGACGTGATTTGACGCGCGCATACCATTCACGGGCTGCGGGCGCTTTGTTCCAGTCAATGTCCCCGATGAAATCGAGGCAGGAAACGTGAGCAGCTGCAGCGAAATCGGCAAGTGACAGAGTGCCTCCGGCAAGCCACGTACGCGTTTCAGCCAGCTGTCCGATATAATCGAGGTGAGGGCGGATATTTGCGTAGCCTTCCCGAAGAGCGGTTCCGTCGGGGTTGCCGCGACCACTCAGGCGCTTGAAGATTTTCTCGCCAAGCAATTTGCGCGTTACGTCTCGGGCAAAGACATTATCAAACCACGCTACAAGGCGGCGTACCTCCACCCGTTCGGCCAACGTGCGGCCAAGCAGGCACGGGTCTGGATACGCTTCCTCCAGATATTCGCAGATCACGGACGAGTCCGGCACGATCAGTCCGTTGTCCTCGACCAGCACAGGGACTTCCTGCGCTGGATTCAGGCGTGCGAATTCGGGGCGCTTCTCCCACGGCCGCTCCGTAAGCGGCTCGAAAGGAAGGCGCTTTTCGCCCAACATGAGCCGAACCTTGCGGCTGTAAGGCGACAGGGAGAAATGATGAAGGATACGCATGCCACACGATTTAGGCGATCGGTGATCGCTACGCCAGATGCTTCCGCGCGCGCTCTGCCGGGAATTACGTGATAACGCAATCTCGACAGCCGCTTTGCCGCGATGTTACCACGGAAAAACTTTTACGATGTCCGGTGCAAGACCCTGTCCGGACGGTTTTCAGACCAGACGAGCGCCTGATCGTGACTTCGCCCTCAGCTTCCATCGACCCTGCGAGCCTGCCGCGAATCCGCGCGGGTGGACGTTCCTTTCTGGCTCTGGTGTTGACCCCGGAAGCTCCGCTTGATGTGTGGCTGGCCGCTCTGGATCATCAGATCAGCCGGTCGGCGGGATTTTTTGCCGGCAAACCGATCATTCTTGATCTGACGCTCGTACCGCTGGATACGCCGGATCTGTCTGATCTGCTGCCAGCACTTGAAGAACGCAACATTCGTGTCATCGGCATTGAAGGGGCGGATCGGGACGAGCCTGTTTTCGCGGGGTGGAACTGGCCGGAAGGATTGAATGGTGGCCGCTCGACGCCCGCCGAAGAGATTCCGGCCGACGAAACAGAAGAGCCGGAGTTGCCTCCCGGTACGCTGATCGTCGAGGAGCCGGTGCGGTCCGGCCAGCAGATCATCTGGGCGGATGGCGATGTGGTCATCTTGGGATCAGTCGCTTCAGGGGCCGAGGTTTCCGCTGGCGGTTCGATCCATGTTTATGGGACACTGCGGGGGCGTGCGATTGCCGGAATCGTCGGACGCCCTACGGCGCGTATCTTCGCGCGGGTGATGGAGCCGGAGCTTCTGGCCATTGACGGTTTTTACGCAATTGCCGAAGAAATGCCGCAGGCATTGATCGGAAAGACGGCTCAGGCAGTGCTTGTTGACGAAGTGCTTACTCTTAAGCCGCTAACCTGAGCGATATTCAGGTTATACATTCAATGGCCATCCGGCCCTGATTTCGACACACATTCGATCCATTGAGAAAATTCGAAACTGGATCGAAAATAGAGACAAGGACAGAAAGTTTATGGCGCAGGTTCTCGTCGTCACATCCGGCAAGGGCGGCGTCGGTAAGACCACCACCACCGCGGCTCTTGGAGCGGCGCTCGCAAAAACGGGAAAATCCGTTGTGGTGGTCGATTTCGACGTCGGTCTACGGAACCTCGATCTGGTGATGGGGGCTGAACGCCGCGTGGTGTTTGACCTTGTCAATGTGATTCAGGGCGACGCCAAGCTGGCTCAGGCGCTTATCAAGGACAAGCGCCTTGATACACTTTCGCTGCTGCCCGCTTCCCAGACACGGGACAAGGATGCGCTGACGGCGGAAGGCGTGGCCAAGGTCATGGCCGAGCTGAAAGAAAAGTTTGACTGGGTCGTCTGTGACAGCCCGGCGGGTATCGAACGTGGCGCGCAGCTCGCGATGTCGCATGCGGATCAGGCCGTGATCGTCACCAACCCGGAAGTTTCTTCGGTTCGTGACAGTGATCGCATCATCGGCATGCTGGACAGCACGACGGAGAAGGCGAAGGCAGGTGAGAAGATGCCGAAGCATCTGCTCCTGACCCGTTATGACCCGGCTCGTGCCGCGCGCGGTGAAATGCTCAGCGTTGATGACGTTTTGGAAATTCTGTCGATTCCGCTGATCGGCATTATTCCGGAAAGTCAGGATGTGCTACGCTCTTCCAATCTTGGGGCGCCAGTGACGTTGGCAGCGCCGGAAAGCGCGCCAGCCCGCGCGTATTTTGAGGCAGCGCGTCGTCTTGGCGGTGAAAAGGTGGAAATAAGCGTTCCCACCGAAAAGAAAGGCCTGTTTGACTGGCTCTTCAAGCGGGGTGCCGCATGAGTTTTTTGACCAATCTTTTCAGTCGCCGTTCCTCCGCCCCGGTCGCCCGCGACCGTCTTCAGATTCTGCTCGCCCATGAACGCGCGAGTCTGGGAGAGGGAAAGTCCGATCTTCTGGTGCAACTCCAGAAGGAAATCATGGAAGTGATCAGCAGACACGTGGCTGTGGATCAGGACAAGGTGCAGGTGAAGCTGGACCGTGGGTCTGGCTGTTCAATGCTGGAAATCGATATCGAAGTTCCGGGTATCGAGGACGCAAAAACACGTGGGACCCAGCAGCAAGCGCGGCCTGCCTGAGGCCTATGGCTTTCCTGATGAAGCAGATCATGCAAACGGCGGCTTTCAGGCCGCCGTTTGCATATCCGCATTCTCACATTTCCAGATTGAGAACTTCCGTCGTTTCTTTCTGAAGCTGCTCACAGAGCGCTGCGTTGTCAGATAGCTTCTGACCGAAAGAGGGCACCATTTCCTTCAGTTTGGCTTCCCACTGAGGAAGCTGAGACGCGAAACATTTGCGGATGACGTTCAGCATGATGGGGGCAGCAGTCGACGCACCCGGTGATGCGCCAAGCAGAGCCGCGACTGATCCATCCGCCGAACTGATGATTTCCGTGCCAAACTGCAGAACACCGCCCTTTTTCGGGTCTGCCTTGATGACCTGCACACGCTGCCCGGCAACGATCAGTTCCCAGTCCTCATCGCGTGCATCCGGAACGAACTCGCGGAGTGCCTTCATACGGTCGGCATTGCTCTGAAGAACCTGCTGGATGAGATATTTCGTCAGGGGCCAGTTGTCCCGCGCGACAGCCAGTATCGCGCCGATATTATTGCCGCGAATGGACCGGGGTAGGTCGAGCAGAGAGCCTTTTTTCAGGAAGCGCGTTGAGAAGCCCGCATAGGGACCAAAGAGCAGGGATGCCTTGCCATCGATCATACGCGTGTCGAGATGAGGCACCGACATGGGCGGTGCTCCCACGGATGCCTTGCCATAGACCTTGGCGCGATGGGCGGCAATCACATCCGGGTTCTTGCAGCGCAGGAACTGGCCGCTCACGGGGAACCCACCCACACCGTGAGATTCAGGAATTCCGGTTTTCTGTAGCAGCGGCAACGCCGCGCCGCCGGCACCGATGAACAGAAAACGGGTGTTTACGATGTGGGATTGTCCCGTGCGCAACGATTTTACATGCACGTTCCACGTTTTGTCTGCGCAGCGCTTGATACCTTCCACTTCCTGACCGGTATGGATGCCGACACCGGGCTTTTCTTCCAGTGCCTTGAACAGCAGGCGCGACAATGCACCGAAGTTCACATCCGTGCCGGTGGCGATCCACGTGGCAGCCATCTTCTGCCCAGCGGGACGATTGTTCATCACCAGCGGCATCCACTGACGAAGCTGCTCCGGATCTTCCGAGTAGCGCATGCCCGCGAAGAGAGGGTGATCTTTCAGGGTAGCGTAACGACGACGGAGAAAATCGACATTGATGTCCCCCCACACAAAACTCATGTGTGGGACCGGCGTAATGAAATCGCGGGGATTGCTGATCTGTCCCGATTTGACCAGATAGCTCCAGAACTGACGGGAGACCTGAAACTGTTCGTTGACGTTCAGGGCTTTGCTGATGTCGATGCTGCCATCGGCATTCTCTGACGTGTAGTTCAGCTCACAGAGCGCCGAATGACCTGTCCCGGCGTTGTTCCAGGCATTGGAACTTTCCAGCGCGACATTGTCCAGACGCTCGAAAATGCCGATCGTCCAGTCTGGCTGCAACGTGTTGAGAAAAGTGCCGAGCGTTGCGCTCATGACACCGCCACCAATCAGGAGAACATCCGTGGAGGTACGGATTTCAGTTGTTGCAGCACTCATAAAACTCTCCGGCAGATGATGCGGGATACCCCGCAGGATACGCTCCTGGCGCGCCAAGGATGGCGCGATTGGAGCCGCATGGAAAGGCGCGCACGCGCGAAAAAGCCTTCGGACAACCGTCCGGGGCCATAAGACGCGAGGCATGGTTGATCCAAGACATGGATTTTCTATGCACGGGATTTCGTCAGGAACAGCATCATCTCTTTGCGAGCATGGCTGCCCGGCATGGAGAAACCGGCTCGCCACTGAATGCGTTGGGGTAGTCTGAAGACGTAGTCACGACGTTGCCAGCGGCTCTGCTGATGTCGCCGCGTCGTCTGCTCATATCGGGAAGGATAGAACTCATGGCCATCAAAAAATATGGAACCGCGCATTGGGAAGGCGGCATCAAGGACGGCAAGGGCCTGATATCGACGGAAAGTGGTGCGCTGAAAGATCAGCCATACGGTTTCAATACCCGCTTTGAAGACAAGCCTGGATCAAATCCCGAGGAACTGATTGGCGCAGCCCATGCTTCCTGTTTCACGATGGCGCTTTCCCTGATTCTGGGAGAGGCGGGTTACACTGCAACCGGGCTCGACACGAAAGCCGTTGTTTCGCTTGAGAAGCAGGGAGATGGGTTCGCTATTACCACCATCCAGTTGACGCTTGAGGGGAATGTTCCGGGCATCGAGCAGGCGGAATTTGTCGAACTGGCAGAGAAGGCGAAAGCAAACTGTCCGGTGTCGAAGCTCTTTACCGCCAACATCACGTTGGATGCGTCCCTTAAGGCGTAAGCTGATGGATAGGATAGGGCGCTCAGTCGAGAACGCCCTGTCCAGTTTGCTCAGTTGGACGTGACGCTGGTGCGCATACCGAGACGATCAAGCAGCTGACGGTCCCGCGTTGCCGCCGGATTGGGGGTCGTCAGCAGGCGCTCGCCATAGAAAATGGAATTTGCGCCAGCAAGGAAACACAGCGCCTGCGTCTCTTCCGACATGTTTTCACGTCCAGCGGCCAGACGTACATGGCTTGAGGGCATCGTCACCCGCGCAGCGGCAATCACCCGGACAAAGTCGAGAGGATCGACATCTTCCGCGGTTGAAAGCGGCGTCCCGGCCACTTTCACCAGCAGATTGATCGGCACGCTTTCCGGGTGCTTCGGCATGCTGGCGAGAGCGGCGATCATGCCTGCGCGATCCGATTCGCCTTCGCCCATCCCGACAATGCCACCACAACAGACATTAATGCCCGCTTCGCGCACGTTGGACAGCGTATCAAGCCGGTCCTGATAGGTGCGGGTTGAAATGATCTCGCCATAGAATTCGGGCGAGGTGTCGATATTGTGATTGTAATAATCGAGGCCGGCTGCCTTGAGCTTGTGGGCCTGTGTATCGTCGAGCATGCCGAGTGTTACGCATGTCTCAAGGCCAAGGCCTTTGACGCCTTCGATCATGGCGCAGACCGTTTCGAGATCATGATCTTTCGGCGAACGCCACGCCGCGCCCATGCAGAAACGGGCCGCACCAGCTTCTTTCGCACGCTTTGCCTCGGCAATCACACCATCGACCGCCATCAATTTTTCGGCCTTCACCCGTTCTTCATGGCGTGAACTCTGTGGGCAATAGGCGCAATCTTCCGGACAGCCACCTGTCTTGATCGACAGCAGGGTGGAAATCTGGATTTCCGTTGGGTCGAAAAACTGACGGTGCAGTGTCTGGGCCCGATAAAGCAGTTCGGGGAAAGGCAGGTCGAGGAGTTCCTGAACCTCGGCGCGCGTCCAGTCATGCCGTAGCGGCGACGCGAGGGGCGAAGAGGGGATGGTGGATGGGCTGATGGAACTGCCGTCGGCCATGTGCGGGCTGCTTCTTTATGCTGTGGCTGCTGATCGTAGCGTTTCTGACACGAAACCTTATCCGTGTTCAACGGATTGCAGACGCCAGCCGAAGCAGAACAGGGCGTTCTTATCGTTAAATCAGAATATTAATCACTTTTTTAACATGCGCCCTCATTCTGAAAGCCGACAGAACATAGAGTGTGCTGAGATCAATGGGGCTCCCCGAACGAAATAAAGCTGGAGCATCCGTGGATCGCCGCCTCGAACAACTGGCGGCGCTGGCTTTTGCGGCCGCCGATGTCCTTTTCGAAGTGGATCGGGCGCTGAGGGTGCGCCATGTAGGCGGAGCGATCCAGAAACTGACGGGGCACGGGGCAACAGCCGTCCGCAATCTCTCGCTTTTTGAACTGATTGTTCCTGCGGACCGTGTCTTTCTGCGACGTGTGGTGGAGGCATTCAATCAGGACAAGACCGTAGAACGGATCACGGTCCGCTTCCTTCAGGGTGCAGAAAATACGGTCCCGGCCATTCTTGGCATTACGTCGATGCCGGGAGTGGACAGCGAACGTCTGGTGACCGCCACGATTCTCGATCGTGGGTTTGTTGCATGTCCCGATTCGGATGGTTTTCTCGATCGGTCTTCATTCATTGATCTCGCACGCAGGATGACGCCTCCAGTCGGGGAACCAACCCGCTTCAAGGTGGTCATGCTCGCGTTGCCGCAGTTGGTACGAAACGCTGCGCTCAGAAACACGGTGCTGGGAACAGCCTTTCTCGCTGAAGTCGAAGCCATCCTTCGGATCAGCAGCGAGGGTGGCGTTGTGACCCGTCTCAGCGATGATGCCTTTGCCTACCTCCAGCCTGTCGGTGACGATTCGAAGGTGGTGGAAAGCAAGATTGAAGCAGCGACAGATGCGCTTCTTGCAAAGCCCTGCATCCGAAGCCTTGCTCTTGATGCTTCTCTTCTGGAGCAGGGTGAGATTGAGACGGCGCTGAATTATGCGCTGGAGAATTTTGCGGGAGAGCAGACACGCGACAAAATCGTTCTCGAAAATTTGCCCGACTGTCTGGCGGCCTCCACAAACCGCAACCGTAATCTCGTTACCGCCTGTCGTAGCATCATAGAGGATGGAACATTTTTTCAGGTGCTGCAGCCGATCATGGCGCTGAAGACAGGGGCCATACAGCATTACGAAGTCCTGACGCGCTTTGCGGAAGGCGTGACGCGCGGCATTTCCAACACAGGAGAATTCATCGAGATTGCCGAGCAGATCGGTATGATCAACACATTCGATCTGATCAATTGCGTGAAAACGATCAAACTTCTCCAGACACTGCCGGCCGGAATCCGGCTGGCCCTGAATGTGTCAGGGCGATCGGTGCAGTCGGCGGAATTTTCGACGCGCCTATTGAACATGCTGGATGCGCCAGACATGCAGGTCGCCCCCTCACGCTTGTTGATCGAGATTACGGAAACGCGCGGCATCACTGATTTCGAGGGGCCTACGGCGCTCCTGCAGCATCTTGTCAAACGCGGCCATCGAATCTGCCTCGATGATTTCGGTGCCGGGGCAATGAGCTTCGAGTATCTCCGGCGTTTTCCGGTCAATTACGTCAAGATTGACGGACCTTTTTTTCGCAATGCAATGGTCAGCAGTCGCGACCGCATTCTCATCCGCGCGATTGCCCGATGCTCCTTTGAATTGGGGTGTCGGACTGTTGTGGAAATGATCGAGACCGAGGCGCAGGCCGCGCTTGCCCGCGAGCTTGGTGTGGAGTGCGGACAGGGGTGGCTGTTTGGCAAACCCATGACAGTTGATGCGCTTTTTGCGTCTCTCAAGCTTTCACCTCCCAGGCCGGCAGGCCGATCGCGGTCTACGGTCAAGCGTGCCGCGCCTCCCAGACCAGCAGAAAAAGCCGAGGTTTCTCGGGCTTCCGTGCAACCATCACCTGCAAAGCTCGCTATACCCGGGAACGCTGTCTGATCGTATCCTCTGCTTTTATGGCTCTGGCTTGACGTGGCGGTTTTTTGAGCGCAGGCGAACGCAAAATGTAAGAATGGGCGTTCTCGAACTGATGCGTCACTACTCGCGGGGGAGGCATGAAACACTGGCATTTAGACCAGCTCGACTGGGACAGTTTTGATCCGTCTCGTGTCGATCCGGATATTCTCGCCGTCGTGAAAGCGGCATCTGTTGTTGAGCGGAACGGCGTTGATTACGCAGTCTATCTCAACCACGTCTTTTCCGACGACGCGGATTTTCAGGAAGCTGCCGACAACTGGGCCATTGAAGAGGTGCAGCATGGCGACGCTCTCGGTCGCTGGAGCATGTTGGCCGATCCGAAGTGGGATTACCCCGAGGCTTTTGAGCGGTATCGTTCAACATTCCATATTGATCTCAACACCACGCATTCCGTGCGCGGTTCCCGCACCGGCGAACTGATCGCGCGCTGCATGGTCGAAACGGGCACCTCATCCTTCTATTCGTCATTGGCCGATGCGACGGATGAGCCACTGCTGAAGACGATCTGCAAGCTGATCGCGGCCGATGAATATCGTCATTTCAAGCTGTTTTATGACCATATGCACCGCTACCTGAAGCGGGAGAAGCTCGGGCCGTGGACGCGCACGCGTATTGCGCTCGGGCGCATCACGGAAAGCGAGGATGATGAACTCGCTTCTGCTTTTTACACGACGAATGAACCTGCTTCCCTGCAATATGATCGTAAGCGATGCATTGCCGGTTACATGTCGCGCGCGATGAAAGCCTACCGTCAGAAGCATATCGACCGCGTTACGGGCATGGTGTTCAAGACGATCGGCTTTAAACCACACAGCCGGCTGCACGCATGGGTCTCGAAAGGCGTTTATGCGCTGATCCGCCAGCGTCAGCGCAGTTTCGCGAAAACCGCGATCAGGCTCGGGGCATAAAGTCAGCGCGCTTTTGACGCCCCGCGCGGTTGCGTCTTACGATGCAAAGCTGTCGATATCGCAGAATTATTTGGTACCATTCATTTTAAGAGGATTTTGTTCACGCATGCCGCGTTCAAAGATTGCCACTCATATGCGCGCGTCCCTCACGGGGCTGCTGCTCGGTTCAGCCTGTGTCTCCTCGGCGTTTGCCGCTTCTGCGGCCATCAAGCCGTGGGGATTTGATCTGGAAGGCCGCGATACGCATGTGACGCCCGGCAACGATTTTTTCGAATACGCGAATGGCACTGCGGTCAAGAAAATCCAGATCCCACAGGATCGCACGTCGTTTGGTGCATTTGATGCCCTGCGTGATCTCTCGCAGCGTCGGGTGCGGGATATTCTCACGCAACTGGGGAAACAGCACAGCGATAAGGTTGAAACGACCGAACAGAAACTGGCTGCCTATTACAGCAGCTATATGGATGAAAAACACGTTGAAGCGCTTGGAGCGGGACCACTGGCGGATGATCTCGCTGCCATTCGGAACTTGAAGACTCCAACTGAGATGGCCCGCCTTATTGGCACAGGTCAGACCGGTTTCCAGTTTTCGGCGTTCTCTCTGTCCATCCAGCCTGACGCCAAAGATCCGATGCGTTTCGCCCTGAGTCTCGATCAGGGCGGTCTCGGCATGCCGGACCGTGACTACTACCTGAAAGAGCAGTTCGCCGCGAAAAAGCAGGCATACGGCGTTTACGTCGCCAAGATGCTGCACCTTGTTGGCTGGGAAGATGCGGACAAGAGGGCGCAGGACATTGTCGCGTTTGAGACGAAAATTGCGGACAAGAACTGGGCGCGTGCCGACATGCGCGATCCCGACAAGACCTATAATCCTCGCACAGTATCCACTCTGAGTCAGGAAGCGCCCGGCTTCGACTGGAGTGAGTGGCTGAAGGGTGCGGGCGTGACCGTGCAGCAGGCGGACGCCGCGAAAATCATTGTCGGTGAGCCATCAGCCGTCACCAATGCCGCCAGGGTGATCGGTGAGACGCCCATGCCTGTGTTGCAGGCGTGGCTGGCTTTCCATCTGGCCAACAACGCTGCGTTCACCCTGTCGTCGCCCTTCGTGAATGCCTCCTACGATTTCAATCGCAAGACCATCGCGGGTCAGCCGCATCTGGCTGCACGGTGGAAACGCGCGACGGACTCTACTGATGACGCCATGGGCTGGGCCATCGGCAAGATTTATGTGGACAAATACTTCCCCGCCGAAAGCAAGGCGAAAATGGAAGCGCTGACCACGCGGTTGAAGGCCGTTTTCCGGGCGCGCCTTCAGACCAACAGCTGGATGTCCGACGCGACGAAACAGCATGCGCTGGTCAAGCTGGATCATTTCGACATTCAGGTGGGGTATCCCAAGAAGTGGCGGGATTACAGCGATTTTCGTGTTGTTCCGGGTGATGTCTATGGCAACGCGCAGCGGGCTATCGCTTTTGAGTGGAACTACTGGGTTGGCCATCTCGGAAAGCCGGTGGACCGTGACGACTGGGACATGACCCCGCAGACGGTGAACGCCTACAACAACCCGGTATTCAACGAGGTTGTGTTCCCTGCATCGATCCTTCAGCCGCCATTCTTTGATCCGAATGCTGATCCGGCGATCAACTACGGCGCGATTGGCGGCGTGATCGGTCATGAAATGACGCATGGCTTTGATGACGAAGGCCGCAAGTTCGACGAAAACGGTCGTCTCAGCGACTGGTGGACGAAAGAAGATGCCGAGCGCTTCGAGAAGCTCGGCGCGCGTCTTGGTGCGCAGTATGATGCGTTTGAAGTGCTGCCAGGCGTGCATCTCAACGGCAAGCTGACGATGGGTGAGAATATCGCCGATCTCGGAGGCCTGACACTTGCGCTGGACGCTTACCGTGCGTCCCTCACGGGCAAGGAAGCGCCTGTGCTGAATGGCATGACGGGCGTTCAGCGTGTGTTCCTCGGCTGGGCGCAGGTCTGGCGTATGAAAGTGCGCGAAGAGCGGGCGCGGCAGCTTGCTGTGATTGATCCTCATTCGGCTCCAGCCGCCCGCGTCAACCTGCCGGCGCATAACATCGACGCGTGGTACAAGGCGTGGAATGTGCAGCCCGGTCAGAAATTCTATCTTGCACCGGACGAACGCGTAAAAATCTGGTAAGCCGCACAGCGCTCCGGCGGAAATGCCGCCGGAGAGACGATGATATGGAAAAGAACGCCTCCCGATGACGACATTCACGCTCGCCTACCGCAACTCACCTCTGCATGCCGCCGTGGCGGCTGCGGTCGCGCGCGTGCTGGAAGCGTATGAAATCGAGCCTGATTACATCTCGGGCGATGACGATGCGCTGGCTCGCATGTTGGCTGATGGTGAAATCGACATGTTCGCCACGGCATGGTTGCCCGCACAGGACAAGGCGTTCCTCTCCCCTGCGGTGGAGGAACTCGGCAATCTGTATCGCCCGTCATTCGGCTTTTTCGTAGTGAACGGTTCTGACGCAACGCTTTCCAATCTGTCTTCGCTGGAAAAGCTGGCATCCTCTTCTGCCGCGCGAAACCTGATCACGCCTGAAAGTCTTTTGCCGCAGGTGCGACAGGTTGTGGCGGGATACGGTTTGACGGAAGCCGGTTTCACCATCGAGACGCATCCGGACGATGAGGCTTACGACGCGATGGCTGCCGCCGTGCAGGCTGGAGAGCCGGTGGTCCTGCCGCTGTGTAATCCCTGTTATCTCATGCACACGCTTGACCTGCGTCCACTGGCCGATCCGAAAGGTGCGTGTGGGCAAGAACTGTCGGCCCGTCTGCTGATCAACAGCCAGACGCGTGGGAGCGCCGATAGCGACATGCTGGACGAACTCGACGAACTGACCTTTGGAAACAAGGTTGTCAGCGCGCTTGATAATGCCCTGCGCCATCTTGGCATGACGGCAGACGAGGCTGCGGAAGAGTGGCAGCGCGGCAAGCTACTGCCGCGCTGACCGATGGTGGCGACCACTCCCGATCCGATGGCGCCTGAGACAGTGCCTTCGCTGAATGGAGTGGATGGCATACGCCTTGCCATGGCGATGAGTGACACGCATCAGCTTCAGGTCGGGGAGGCAACGGTTCAGCTTCCGCCCCAGGCGCGGGGAATTTTCCCTTTGATCGATGGACGAAACGCGGTGGCGGCTCTCGCAGAGCGGCTCGAAGCGCGTGGCGTCGAGGCAGAGCAGTTTGAGCGGGTCTGGCGGCAGACGGTCGAGGCGCTGGCGCCCTTCGGGCTACTGACGTTCAGCAATCCGGTCGTCTGATTTTCCCATGCTTCCGGTGATTGTTTTCGGTGCGGCTCTTTATCCCGACGGTTCGCCCAGTCCGGCGCTGATCGCGCGAATTCATGCCGCATTCCGATTCGGACAGCAGCATGACGACGTCATGTATGTCGTGACAGGCGGCGTGCCTCAGGCCGGGAAGACGGAAGCCGCCGTGATGGCGCAGATGTTGCGGGAACAGGGCGTGGCAGAGGAAGCCATTCTTCCCGAGGCAGAATCTGGCGATACATGCGATTCGGTGATTGCCTGCACCAGACTTCTCCGGGCGCGCGGCTATGTCGGACCTGTGGTCGCCGTGACGAGCGATTTCCATTGCATGCGCTGCGTTGCGATGCTGCGAGCCCTTGGTTGGGTCGTCCTTCCCGTAGCGGCGCCGTCCCGAACAGATATTGCGCCATTCCGTCGCTGGTGGATTCGGACGAGGGAATATCCTGCGACTGTCTGGGATGTGTTTCTGGTCATGCTCTGGCGGATCACGAAAGGACGCCACCTCTGAGCGGGGGCTATTCGTGGCACTGTCTGTCCGGCGATGCTGGCAGCACGACGTAGCACGCGGCTCATCGGTTTTATGGGGGATCAGGCCTCAGCGGCGTAGTGGGCGTGTTGCGGTGGCCTGAGCCGCCAACATTGACATTCTTCGGTAATTTCCTTTCATCACCCGCTCTATCGCTGGATTTTTGCGTGCGATCAGACAACCGTACCGCGGTTTCAGGTTGCGCCACCACTTGCTCAGGAGCGGCTGATGTCTGTCTATGCCTTCGTTTTTCCGGGTCAGGGAAGTCAGTCTCCCGGCATGGGGCAGGATCTTGCCGACGCTTTTTCTGCCGCGCGTGAGGTTTTTCAGGAAGTCGATGACGCGCTGGGTGAACATCTGTCGAAGATCATCTTCGAAGGTCCGGTGGAAACCTTGACCAGCACCGAGAATACGCAGCCCGCGCTGATGGCGGTGTCAATGGCTGTGGTGCGTGTGCTGGAGCGCGAAGGCGGCGTGGATTTCAGTCAGAAAGCCACGCTCATGGCAGGTCATTCACTGGGTGAATATTCCGCTCTTGCGGCGGCGCGCTCGTTCGGCATTGCGGAAACCGCGCGTCTGCTGCGTCTGCGCGGGCAAGCCATGCAGCGCGCCGTTCCTGCCGGAGAAGGCGGAATGGCGGCCCTCATTGGCGTGACGCCTGAGCAGGCGAAGGAAGTTTGCGAAGAAGCCGCAGTCCTGAAGGTTGAAGGGCAGCCGGACCGCCGTGAAATCATTGAGATCGCCAATGACAATGGCGGTGGGCAGATCGTTATCTCCGGTCAGATGGGGGCGATCGACCGTGCAATTGTGATCGCCAAGGAAAAGGGCATCAAACGTGCGGTGAAGTTGCCGGTATCTGCACCTTTCCACAGTTCGCTGATGCGTCCGGCTGCTGACGAAATGGCGGAAGCCCTAGCGACGGCTTCGGTAAAAGCGCCCATAGTGCCTATCGTTGCGAATGTGACCGCCGAAAAGGTTACGTCACCCGATGTGATTCGCGATCTTCTTGTTCGTCAGGTCACCGGAACGGTCCGCTGGCGCGAAAGCGTGGATGCGATGGTCGGTATGGGAATCGATCATTTTGTCGAACTGGGTGCCGGAAAAGTGCTGTCCGGCCTGATTCGCCGCATTGCCCCCGATGCAAAAGCGGAGTCGGTTGGCACGCTCGACACCATCGACGGTTTTCTCAAGACCCTCTGACGGTCTGCTCACTTACAGTCAGGACAGGATTTCATGTTCAGCCTTACCAACAAGGTCGCTCTCGTCACCGGCGCAACCGGTGGCATCGGAGCGGCGATTGCCCGTCAGCTGCATCGTCAGGGCGCTACGGTCGTGCTTTCCGGTACCCGCGAATCCGTGCTTGCCGAACGCGCGGCGGAACTGGGGGGAGAGCGCGTCCATGTCGTTGCTGCCGATCTTTCCGACCCGGCAGCGGCGGAACAGCTTGTCGCACGTGCTGAGGAAGCCGCAGGTGCACCCCTCGATATCCTCGTCAACAATGCTGGGCTGACACGCGACACGCTGGCCATTCGCATGAAGGACGAAGACTGGTCGAAGGTCATGGAAGTCGATCTGGCTGCGCCATTCCGCCTGTGCCGCGCTACCCTGAAAGGCATGCTGCGTCGTCGTGCGGGCCGTATCATCAATATCGCATCCGTGGTTGGCGCGACGGGCAACGCGGGTCAGGCCAACTATTCCGCTGCCAAGGCGGGCATGGTCGGAATGACGAAATCGCTGGCTCAGGAAGCCGGTTCGCGTGGTGTGACGCTGAATGTCGTGGCACCGGGTTTCATTGCCACACCGATGACCGACGTGCTGCCGGAAGCGCAGAAGGAAAAGCTGGTAGGGTCGATTCCTCTGGGCCGCATGGGTACGCCGGATGACGTGGCGGCTGCTGTCGTTTATCTGGCCTCGGATGAGGCTGCATGGGTGACAGGCGCCACGCTGCACGTAAATGGCGGTATGGCGATGATTTGAGGCCTGAGGAAGGCTGAACCCTGTTTTTTCTTCGTGACATATAGCATGGAGAAAGGCAGCTTTGAGCGTTGGTGCGGTGGGGGAAAAAGAACCATTTCGCACATCCGCTTGGCGACGGCAGGATTTCCGTGCTAATCGCCCCGCAGCCTCGTTGGGCATACCTCGGTTGCCCCGTTCGAATGCCCTGCTCCGGCGAGTGGCCGGAATGGGGTGAGCACCAATCATTCGCCCAGGTGCTTGGGCATACAGGAAGCAGAGACAGATGAGCGAAATCGCTGACAAGGTTAAGAAGATCGTAGTCGAGCACCTTGGTGTCGAAGAGAGTAAGGTAACGCCGGAAGCGTCTTTCATTGACGATCTGGGCGCAGACAGCCTCGACACGGTTGAGCTGGTTATGGCGTTTGAAGAAGCTTTCAACGTTGAGATCCCGGAAGACGCTGCTGAGAAGATCACCACCGTCAAGGACGCGATCGATTACATCGAAGCTCAGAAAGCTGCCTGAGGCAGTTTTGTATCTGAGAGGGTCTGTCGTGATGCACGCGGACCCGATTTGTTTTGAATAAACAGGAGCAGGCGGGCTTGCTGCAGTCGGGCGGATCAGGTTTGGGTCAAAGACGCGTAGTCGTCACTGGCATGGGGATGGTGACGCCCCTCGGGCTTGGCACCGAAAACGTCTGGAAGCGTCTTGTCGCGGGCGAGAGCGGTATTGACCGCATTCACGCCTTCGATCCAAGCGAGCTTGCGGCTCATATCGGTGGTGAAGTGCCGGAAGGCCCGACCGCTGATGGAAAGCTGACCATCGCTGACTGGATTCCTGTGAAGGACCAGAAGAAGATGGATCGCTTCATCCAGCTCGGGATGATCGCGGCAGCTGAAGCCGTCGAGGATTCGGGCTGGAAACCGGAGTCGGAAGAAGATCGGTGTGCCACCGGCGTGCAGATCGGTTCCGGTATCGGTGGCCTTCAGACCATCTACGATGCCTCGATCACGGTGTATGAAGGTCGTGCGAAGCGTCTTTCGCCGTTCTTTATCCCATCGGCACTGGGCAACCTCGTGTCCGGTAATGTGTCGATCAAATACGGTTTCAAAGGCCCCAACCATTCGGCCGTCACAGCTTGCGCGACTGGCGTTCATGCGATTGGTGACGCCTCCCGTCTCATTATGTTCGGCGATGCCGACGTGATGGTCGCGGGTGGTGCTGAAGCCACGGTCTGCAAGCTTGGCATTGCCGGGTTCTGCTCCGCGCGGGCGCTTTCAACGGGTTTCAATGACCGTCCGAAGGAAGCATCGCGTCCGTGGGATCGTGATCGTGATGGCTTCGTCATGGGTGAAGGTGCCGGCATTGTCGTGCTCGAGGAATACGAGCACGCCAAGAAGCGTGGCGCCAAGATCTATGGCGAGATCGTTGGTTACGGTATGTCCGGCGATGCTCACCACATCACGGCGCCCGCCGAAGGGCATGAAGGTGCCTATCGTGCCATGATGGCTGCCGTTCGCAGCGCTGGCATCACGCCGGGTGAGATTGGTTACGTCAACGCGCACGGCACCTCGACCATGGCGGACGATCTGGAGCTTGAGGCTGTGGAGCGTCTATTCGGCGATGCTGGCCGTCATCTCGCCATGTCGTCGACCAAGTCAGCTATCGGGCATCTGCTCGGAGCGGCTGGTGCGGTCGAAGCCATGTTCTCGTTGCTGGCCATTCGGGATGGCGTCGTTCCGCCAACTCTGAATCTTGAGAATCCTTCCCGTGAAAGCATCATTGATCGGGTGGCGAAAGAAGCGCAGCAGCGTAAGGTGAATATCGCGCTATCCAACAGCTTCGGCTTTGGCGGCACGAATGCCAGCGTGATTGTGCGCGGCATCTGAGTCCCGAATAGTGGACGATGAATGCTTTTCAGACAGGCCATCTTCGGATGGCCTGTTTCATGTTTGATCCCCTAAAAACAGGTGTTTCCCATGAGCGATACCCCTCCTGACCGTCTTTCCGTCGATCCAGATAGCGCGTTCTTCAATGAAGCTCTGCTTGCTCGTGGAATAGGCATTCGCTTCAAGGGCGTGGAAAAAACCAACGTCGAAGAATACTGCATCAGCGAAGGCTGGGTGCGGGTGGCCGTGGGCAAGACGCTCAATCGGCAGGGCAAGCCGATGACGATGAAACTGCAGGGTCCCGTGGAGGCATGGTTCAAAGACGACGGCAAATGATCAGTCAGACGATAAAGATTTGATGATGGATATCCAGACGATCGACAATGCCTATGGCCAGCTTCAACAGGAGGCTCAGCAGTCCAATCAGGCTGTGCAGTCGCTTGCTGAGAAGCTTCAGGCAGCCGTCAATGCAGGCGACACGCAGGCACGTGAATGGCTGCTGGATCTGCGGGAAGTAGCACTTTCGATTCAGGGAGAGCGGCAGCAGATGGCCGCTCTGCTTCAGTCCCTGCACGCGGCGGTAACGAACGAAGCACAGCAGCAGACAGCTGCGCCGTCTGAGCCAACGGGCAGCTTCCTGAACGGGATTCTGAATTCCAGCTTTGGTCAGGCGGTTGCGACTGGTGCAGGGTTCGGCATTGGGAATGATGTGGCGCGCGCAGGAGACAATCTTCTCAAGGATATTTTCTGAGAGGTATTTCTTCTTGGTGGTATTGCGTCAGAAACAGAAGGGCAGGCTCTTCGCCGCATGATGAAAGAGCCTGCTATTTTCTGAAATTCTCTGCTTATTCCTTGGAAAACAGCTGATCTGTTTCGTCGTTGAAGTCGAACAACTCAGTGTAGCGGGCCCATGTGATCACGGTTTGCAGAGCCTGCTGCGCGTAATCGGCTGACATGCTCCCGCGCAACTCTTCTCGAAACCGCTCAGCCCCTGCGGAATGCGAGGGGCGCTCATCAAGAACCGCGCAGATCGTCTTGACCAGAGGAATGGTGTGTAAAAGCGCGTGCCGCAGAATGGTTTTTCGTTCTTCGAAATCGCTTTCGACAAATCGTCGCGCCTCTTCCGTCAGAATGATGTCGCCGTCCTCAAGTTCGGCCAGACCCAAGGTTTGCAAAGTCTCGATGAGAGGGAAAAGATCATCAAGTTCAAGTTGCGCCTTGGAGGCCAGAAGCGGGAGATCGGCACGCCCATCAATCGGTTGGGCTGCAAGAACCTCCACGAGCCCGATCATGCTGCCGACCGTCACCGGTGGAATCGGCATATGCATTGGCGGCGGTGGCATATCCAGTGATGTGCTTTCCGGCAGTTCAGCCTCGGAAATGACGGGTGAGCGTCGCGTCATCAGCGAATAGATATGGTCGACCAGATTCACGAAGGCAGGATCGTCTCGGTCCCGCGGGTGGGGAAGGGTAACAGGCACCTCATTCTCGATGCGTCCCGGATTGGCTGCGAATACGAGAATGCGATCACACATCAGCACGGCTTCTTCGATACTGTGTGTCACCATCAGGATCGATTTGATGGGTAATTTGTGCTCGCACCAGAGTTCAATCAGGTCGGTCCGGAGGTTTTCCGCCGTCAGCACGTCGAGGGACGAAAAGGGTTCATCCATCAGCAGAAGGTCAGGCTCAAGCGCCAATGCGCGGGCCAGTCCAGCCCGCTGTGCCAATCCTCCAGACAGTTCGTGAGGGCGAGCATTTTCGTAGCCACCCAGTCCGATCAGATCGAGTGTCTCACGCGCCCGGACAGCACGCTCCTTGGCACGCATGCGCTGTGCTTCCAGCACAAGTTCCACATTGTCCTGCACACTGAGCCAAGGAAACAGGGAAGGCGTCTGGAACACCATGGCCTGCTTAGGTGTCGGCCCCATGAGGGGAGCATGACGCCACAAAACCTGTCCGCTTGTGGGCGTAAGCAGCCCTGCCATAGTACGCAACAGCATGGACTTGCCGGATCCCGAACGCCCGAGCAGACCCACCACTTCGCTTGTTCTTACATCCAGTGAGATATCTTCAAGAACCTGAACGTCTGTAGCCGCATCCCGATGATAGGATTGGGATACGTTCTTCAGAGACAACAGAATATCGTCGTTTTTCGACGGAGCGGCAGGTATCTCCGCAACGGTGGAGGATGGCATGTTTGTCATCGTTTCCGCTTGAATTCTGGAGCGGCTTTCACGCGCTGCCCGACATGGTTTTTCCATTTATACGCCGATGAACGTAGCCCGAAAGAGGCTCCCAGACGAGAAAATCCATACCAATCGCCAGTAATGTCATCACGAGGCACCCAAAGACAGCATAAGCAATACCGTCCTGACGGGCACCTTTCATGATTTCCGGACCAATGAAACCATGCAGGGAAAACTGATTACCCCAGAATATGACGTCAGCAGCAATGGTGACATTCCAGGCCCAGACAAATGCTCTGCGAACGCCTTGCAGCCAGGATTCGGCAAGCCCGGGAAGCAGTATCGTTTTCCATCGGAGCCAGCCTCTGATTTCATAACTTGAGGCGACTTCAAGAAGCCTGTTTGGAAAATTCCGTGCGCCAGTCAGGACGTACATTGCGACGAAAAACGGCAGTCCGACAAAAAGAATTGGTGACACGATACTGTTCGAACCTGTCAGATCGACGAAAAACGGGAAGAGCAGAACTGCTGGAAACAATGTGAAAAAACGCAGATAGAGCATCAATCTGTTGGAATAAGGTCTTAGATGGACCGCTAGCGGCAGAAGAAGCACGGAATAGAGCAGAATGGGGATGAGCAGGCTGAAAAGTTCGGCAAAACCGAGCAGAAGCATGCGAAGCGAAGTCGCGGCATTTGGCAGTCCATAAGGGGAAAATGCGCAAAACAGGAGGCCAATCACTCCCAGAACAGGCATCGCATATAATGCGATTTTTGTAGTGCTCTCAGGAGCATCCAGAATTTCTGAACGAATGGGGCGGCCAATTCGTAAGTTGCCAATCGCCCGCAAACCCCGTGTGAGTGCCGAAAAAAATTCAGTCAGGATAGAAATATTTTTCCAGAATCCTGAAATGCAGCGATGGGAAGCAGAAGTTTTTGCTTCAAAACGCGATGACCATCCCATTAAGGGCGCCATGATCATCTGATTGAAAAAGATGACAAGCACAGCTGCGACTAAAGCAATGGAAGCAGCTTCCGGAATGGACTCGCGTATGGCCGCGAAGGCGGTCTGGGTACCGAGTCCGGGAAGAAGGGAAATGCCCAAGGCCGTGCTGCAGAATTCTGTAAATGCCAGAACACACCACGCATCTTTCATGGCGCGATTAGCCGCGTGGGCCATGGAAGGCACGCTGAATGGAGCATAAAGACGCCAGAAGCGGGACCAGCCGTACAGGCCAAAGCTTCGACTGGCGAGAACGAGATCGTCTGGTACCTTCTGGTGTGCTTCGATGGCTGCCATCGTGAGAGGAATGGCAAAGGCCGCGAAAACTGGCGCGCAGATCAGAGCTTCACCAGCCAGCATTCCTACGGATGGCCTGTGCAGAAGGACAGCACAGAACGGCAAGGCCAGAAAATAAAAAGTGGGAAGGGGCGCGGCGCGTAAAACGCGAAGAAGAGTCAGTAAAGTCGCGCTGGCATTCTTTCTCCCAAACACCAGACCGGCACTCGCGAATGCCGCAGCGCAGGCAAGCGCCATGCAGCCAACCATCCGGATCGCCGATACGACACCAGCGAGCAACATGCTGGTGATGGTGAAATCTGGGATGGTCTGCAACGCCTGACCGACATGCGCCACCGTTGAAAGGGGAGGCGCATTGCTGCTCAGTCCGAGCATGATACCGGCCACACAGAGGATGGCCGCGCACAGCGGTTGTAGCATCCGGGAATGGCTATTGGGCCACGAAATGTTTTCTGCCCGCCTCAGACTGAAGAAAGCAGGCAGATTCATGGTGCTACGTCGCCGTCAGAACATGTTGGTCGAGCCGGATAGCTGCCTTCCGACGACTCAGATTCCCGTGCTGCCGAAGCCGCCGGTTCCGCGTTCAGTCGCGTCAAGATCATTTACCTCGTTCCATGCGACATGAAAGACGGGCGCGATGACAGCCTGCGCGATCCTTGTGCCACGCTCCACCGTAAAGCTTTCTTCGCCAGTATTCAGCACAATAACGCACAGTTCTCCTCGATAATCTTCATCAATCGTGCCCGGAGAATTAGGTAAGGTGATGCCATGCTTCAGGGCTAGACCGGATCTTGGACGGATCTGAAGTTCGTAACCGGGAGGGAGAGCAATACAGAGCCCGGTTGGCACCAGTGCGCGACCGCCGGGAGGAATGGTCAGGAAACCATTGACCGCTGCGAGCAGATCCATGCCTGCGGCGCCCGCTGTGGCATAGGACGGGAGAGGAAGACCTTCAGAGTGGGGCAGGCGACGGACGGCTACCTGAACGATCGGTGCGCTCATGGACGCACGACCTCATTTCTGGAGGATATAAGGGCCGGTGCTCCAAAACGCTGGGCGATGCGGCGTGCCAGTTGCATGGCGATATCGGTCTTTGTCATTTGTGGCCAGTGCTCCACGCCGTCTTCGGTGATGAGAATGATGGTATTGCTCGTGCCCCCCATGACATTCGTACCTTCCGAAACGTCATTGGCGATAATCCAGTCACAGCCTTTGCGTTTGCGCTTGGCGATAGCGTTGATTTCGATATTGTCGGTTTCTGCCGCAAAACCGACAACCAGAGCGGGACGATCCGGTGACGGAGCCGAAAGCCGGGCAAGAATGTCGGGGTTGGGTTCAAGGGACAGGGCCGGGGGCGGCGAGCCGGGTTGTTTCTTGATTTTGGATGTCACAGCGTTCGCCACGCGCCAGTCAGCGACGGCTGCCGCGCAGATGGCGATATCGGCAGGGAGTGAGTCGGTGACAGCCTGTTCCATTTCCACGCCTGTTTCAACGCGGATAAGGGACACGTTGGAAGGCGCCAGAATGGAGGTGGGGCCGCTGATCAGCGTGACATTGGCGCCCAGGTCCGCCAGTGCCCCGGCGATTGCATAACCCTGTAGGCCTGAAGAGCGATTGCCGATGTAACGCACCGGGTCGATCGGTTCGTGCGTTGGACCAGCGGTGATGATGGCATGTCGCCCGAGAAGAGGCAGCCAGTTCTGTATGGAGGAGGGTATGCGGGTAACCGACCCCGCCTTGAATGGCTCTTCACGGGAAGGGACCACATATCCGGATTCCTTATTTCCGGCTGGCGCGCTTCGTGTGACTGACTGGTCCTTATCAGGTGAAGTGGACTGTCCACGGAGCCAGGAAAGAATGGCATCGCGTAGGGCGGCAGGTTCGACCAGCCTGCCCGGACCGTGCTCTCCGCAGGCCATTTCCCCTTCATCCGGTCCGACAAACATCACGCCACGCTGTTGCAGTGTAGCGACATTGGCGCGGGTGGCGGGGTGCTCCCACATGCGGACGTTCATCGCAGGAGCGACCATCACGGGGGTGTCGGTCGCGAGAAGGAGCGTCGCGGCCAGATCGTCAGCCAATCCGGCTGCCATTTTTGCGAGAATATCGGCGCTGGCGGGCGCGACGACCACGAGATCGGCCGAGCGGGAGAGGGCGATATGGCCCATTTCCTGTTCCGATGTCAGAGAAAACAGATCTTCATGAACTGGTTCGCCGCTCAACGCCTGAAGCGAAAGCGGGGTTACGAATTCAGCGCCTGCTTTCGTCAGCACGCACCGGACGTCGATCTGGGCGGCCTTCAGCAGCCGTATGAGTTCCAGACTTTTGTAAGCAGCAATTCCGCCGCTGACGATGAGAAGGACACGTTTGCGGGTATCTTCTGGAATCGTTGCGGCAGACACGGATTACAGCCTCCAACCTGAATGAATGGCAGCGATGCCGCCTGACAGTGACTGGTAGCGCACATGCGACAGCCCAGCCTCACGGAACATATCCGCCAGTGTCTCCTGATCGGGGAACATGCGGATGCTTTCGGCAAGATATTGATAGCTCTCGCGGTCCTTGGCGATCAATGACCCCATCGTAGGCAGTACCTTGAACGACCATGCGTCATAGACAGGCGCAAGAGCAGCAACCTGCACGCGGGAAAATTCCAGACAGAGAAAACGACCGCCCGGCTTCAGAACCCGGCGCGCTTCGCGGATGACGGCCATTTTGTCGGTGCAGTTGCGCAGACCAAAGGAGATCGTGACACGATCAACACTGCGGTCGGGCAGCGGAATCTGCTCCGCATCGACCACACAGAAATCCAGATCGGTGATGTAGCCCCGTGCAATGGCGCGATCACGTCCCACCGCCAGCATTTTCTCGTTGATATCCGTCATCAGGGCCGGTCCACCGCCGCCAGCCAGCCAGCCGAAGGTAACGTCGCCGGTGCCCCCTGCCAGGTCGAGCAGCTTGAGGCCGGGCTGAGGCGCCAGTTCGGCGTTGAAGATTCGTTTCCATACGCGATGAATGCCGAGCGACATCAGGTCGTTCATCACGTCATAGCGACTCGCTACGCTGTCAAAGACGGCGCGGACGAGTGGTTTCTTCTCTTCCTTCGGGACGGCACGGTAGCCGAAGTCGGTCGTATCCTCACCCGCAGGCCCGCTGGAAGGCGGTATGGCGTGCGGTGCGGGATCTGGGTCATGGAGAGCATTGTCGGTCATGGTTGCACTCTATAGCGTGTTTAATGTCATGCCTGAACTCCCCGAAGTAGAAACCGTCATGCGCGGTATGAAGAAGCGCCTTCTGGGCGAGCATATTCATGCTGTCGCCGTCCGTCGCCCCGACCTGCGCTGGCCGCTTCCGCCCGGGCTGGCTGAAAAACTCAAGGGCCAGCAGATCACCGGGTTTCGTAGGCGGGGTAAATATATTTTTGTTCGTCTGTCGGGAGGACAGTCCCTTCTTCTGCATCTCGGGATGTCGGGGCGGGTCATGCTGGATGATGCCCCGCCGACTCTGGAAGTGGGGGAGGGTAAGCTGGCTCACGAACATGTGGCCTTCACGACAAAGGGTGGTCACCGTTTCGGTCTGGTTGATCCCCGGCGGTTCGGCGCGCTCGATCTGGTGCCGACAGACGCCGAGGATTCCCATTCTCTCGTCAGTGCGATGGGTCCCGAGCCATTCGATGCGAATTTTACGGCGGACTGGCTGGCCGCAGCGTTTGCGGGAAAGAAAAGTCCCGTAAAGACCGCGCTGCTCGATCAGCGCGTTATCGCGGGGCTCGGCAATATTTATGTGTGTGAGGCACTTTATCGGGCGCGCATTCATCCCGAAACGCCGGTGGGATTGATCGGTAGACCTGCTTTGAAGCGACTGGTGGCGTCCATCAAGGTTGTTCTTCAGGAGGCCATCGACGCCGGAGGCTCCAGCCTGCGTGATTATGTGCAGCCTGACGGAGAGTTGGGATATTTCCAACATGCCTGGCGCGTTTATGGCCGCGAGGGGGAGGCCTGTCCTGATTGTCCGGGCGGCGATGCCTGTCCCGGCGTCGCCCGCATCGTTCAGGGTGGCCGTTCCACGTTTTTCTGTCCCCGTTTGCAGCCCGCATTCGTTGAAACAAACGCCATGTCAGGGAGTCGTGGCAGAAAAGCCGGGAAAAGCCGCAACTCTTCTTGACGTATCGGGTTTCGTTGGCTTAGAGAACGCCACCTCATTTGGTGCGACCGCTTTTCCAGCGGGACGCACATTAACCTTATCGACCTGCTGGATCATACAGAAACAATGGCGAACATCGCATCTGCCCGTAAGCGCATCCGTCAGACGGAACGCCGCACTGCCCGCAACACAGCTCGCATGTCCCGCATGCGGACCTTCCTCAAGAAGGTCGAGACGGCGATTGCAAGTGGCAACAAGGACGAGGCGAATGCAGCGCTGAAGCTGGCTCAGCCGGAAATCCAGCGCGCTGCGACGAAGGGCGTCATTCACCGCAACCTCGTCGCCCGCAAGATTTCCCGCCTTTCCGCCCGTATCAAGGCTCTTGCTGCGGCTTGAAGCTTAGTTAAGGCAGCGGCTCTGAAAGAAGCCGGTTTCCTGTAAGGGAAACCGGCTTCTTTATCTGAAAAATCAGATATTTGGCTTCAGGATGGGCAATTCTCTCTCCCTTTGATCGCGGGTGTGGATGTCTTTCTCCCTGCGGGAGAAACCCGTTGCGTTCAGGGGCCGCCTTCTCTAGCTTTTATCGCCTGTGATACTGATTCCGGGCGCGTTCTTCGTTGTGTGCCAGCTTCATTGCTGGGCCGGATTATAGACAGAACGCGGCCTGCCGGGGCTTGCGGGATTTGACCAAAGGTGGCCGAGAGGTGCTGGCGGCATACTGTAAACTCCGGGAAAGTGAGTGTGCTTAGAAGATGCCATTGCCACCATCTCCCGAAATGCCAGAGAACGCTGCTGAAGAGTCTGTGACGCAGTCGGCGGCGGGAGGCGTGTCCGGGCTTCTGGCGGACGCATGGGCGCGGATTGCAGGCCGCATGCGTGTCGAAGTCGGTGACGTGGAATACCGCACATGGCTTCAGCAGATCGTCCTCGGTCCCGTCGAGGATGATGAAGTCACCCTCATGCTTCCCACGCGCTTTCTGCGTGACTGGGTTCGCAGTCAGTATGGTGATCGTCTGAGCGCGCTGTGGAATCAGGAAATTCCCGCGATCCGTCGCGTGGAGCTTCAGGTCATGCGGGCAGGGGATGCGCCGTCTGCTCCCGTTTCCCCGCCGGTTGACCATGTTGCCGCACGGCCGCTGGAAACGGTTGCTGCGCCCGTCAGCGCGCCGGCTGCGGTTGAGCGGAATGATGCGCGTGCCGATCTGGCTGCGCCCCTTGATCCGCGCTTCACCTTCGACACATTCATTGTCGGCAAGCCGAACGAGTTTGCTTATGCCTGCGCCCGTCGTGTGGCAGAGAAGCCCTCGAGCGTGGGCTTCAACCCGTTGTTTCTTTATGGTGGCGTTGGTCTCGGCAAGACGCATCTGATGCATTCCATCGGGGCCGAGTTGCTGAGGAACGGTGGAATTTCGGTGGCTTACATGTCCGCCGAAAAATTCATGTACCGGTTCATTTCGGCCATCCGTTCGCAGTCAACGGTCGAATTCAAGGACCATCTGCGTTCCGTCGATGTGCTGATGATTGACGATCTTCAGTTCCTGATCGGCAAGGACAATACGCAGGAAGAGTTCTTCCATACGTTTAACGCGCTCGTGGATGCAGGGCGGCAGATCGTCGTGTCCGCTGACAAGTCGCCGTCCGATCTTTCCGGGCTGGAAGATCGCCTCCGTACGCGGCTTGGCTGCGGCATGGTAGCGGATATTCACGCTACGACATTCGAACTCCGCATCTCCATTCTCGAAGCGAAAGCCACGGCATCGGGCGTGGTCGTTCCGGGGAAAGTGCTTGAGTTTCTTGCTCACAAGATCACCACCAACGTCCGTGAACTTGAAGGCGCACTTAACCGTCTGATCGCGCACGCCAATCTGTTCGGGCGTCCCGTCACGCTCGAATCGACGCAGGATGTGCTGCACGACATCCTCAAGGCACATGATCGGCGGGTGACGATCGAGGAAATTCAGCGGAAAGTAGCGGAACACTGGAATATCCGCCTTACCGACATGTCCTCGGCGCGGCGTGCCCGCGCAGTGGCGCGTCCCCGTCAGGTGGCGATGTATCTCGCCAAGCAATTGACCAGTCGCTCACTCCCCGAGATCGGGCGCAAGTTCGGCAATCGTGACCATACGACCGTGATGCATGCCGTTTCGCGCGTGCAGGAATTGATGGAACGGGACGCAGCTTTCGCGGAGGATGTCGAACTGCTGCGCCGGATGCTCGAAAGCTGACAGAGACTGTAAAAAACCCCTCTGTTCCCCCTATGCCCCTGTGCTCCTGCCTGCTAGATTGCGCCCCTTGAATTTGACCCGGCGGTAACGTCGGTTGCGGAGAAAATGTCTCCGCCGGACAAGGGAAAAGGTGTCGATGAAGTTTACGGCCGATCGCGCCACGCTGCTCAAGGCTCTTGCGCACATTCAGAGCGTCGCCGAGAAACGGAACACCATCCCCATTCTCGCCAATGTATTGATTGACGCCAATAACGGTCGGCTGAGTCTGACCGCCACTGACATGGAAATAGCCATCGTCGAAGATGTCGCCGCTGACATCCACACACCGGGTGCCGTCACGGCGCCAGCTTCCGTTCTGTATGACATCGTGCGCAAACTGCCTGACGGCGTGGATGTGGAACTGAGCCATCCGGGCGGCGAAGCCCAGCTTGATCTTCGTGCGGGACGTTACACCACGCGGATGAACGCGCTGCCGGTTGACGATTTCCCATCGATGGTCGCAGGGGATCTGCCGCACCAGTTTCGTCTGAACAGCGGCGTTCTCAAGTCACTGATCGATCGGTCACGTTTCGCGATTTCCACGGAAGAGACGCGTTACTACCTGAACGGCATCTATCTACATGTGACGGAAGGCGAGGCTGGCGGTCTGCTGCGCGCCGTGGCGACAGACGGTCACCGCCTTGCGCGTGTGGAAACGGAAGTGCCATCGGGTGCGTCCGGCATGCCGGGCGTCATTATCCCTCGCAAGACGATCGCTGAAATACGCAAGCTGCTGGATGAAGCTCCTGAAGAAGTGGATGTCGCGGTCTCTGACACGCGAATCCAGTTCACGGTGGGCTCCATTACGCTGACGTCAAAACTGATTGACGGCACCTTTCCGGAATACGAGCGCGTCATTCCGAAGGCCAACGACCGCACCCTGCGTGTCGGCAAGAAGGATTTTGCCGAAGCCGTGGCGCGTGTGGCCGCCATCAGTCAGGAGCGTTCGCGTCCGGTCAAGCTGGTGCTCTCTCGTGATCTGCTGATCCTCTCCGCGACGAGCGCCGATCAGGGCACCGCGAAGGAAGAGCTGGACGATACCCGTGTCTCCTATGATGGAGAAGACATGGAGGTGGGCTTTCAGGCCCGCTACCTGAACGACATCACCGATCAGGTGGCGAAGGATGTTGAGTTCGTGTTTGCGGACAGTTCGGCTCCGACGATCGTGCGGGATGTGGACAGCCCGTCTGCTCTCTATGTCCTGATGCCGATGCGGGTCTGATCCTGACGGAACTCAGGCTCGACCGGCTGGTTCTCTCCAGCTTCAGAAACTATCGCCGCCTTGTCTGGGAACCGCAGGGTTCCCCTCTGGTCATCACTGGGGACAATGGATCGGGTAAAACCAACCTGCTCGAAGCCCTGTCACTGCTGGTACCGGGGCGCGGATTGCGGGGCGCCCGAAACAGTGAATTTCCGCGTCGTGACCAGCTGACAGGCGAGACGAACCCGGCTGGATGGGGCGTTGTCGCCCAATTTAGTGACACGCGCGGATCATTTGAACTGTCCACCGGTATGGAGGCAGAGCAGGGCGGTACACGCAAATTCCTCCTCGATGGACAGCCGATGAAAGGCCGCGATGCGGTCGCCGATTATCTTTCGGCCGTCTGGCTGACGCCGCAGATGGACCGACTGTTCGGGGAAAGCGCCAGTGGTCGCCGCCGTTTCCTTGATCGGCTCGTGGTGGCTCTGACACCGCATCACGCACGGGAACTTGCTGCATGTGAGCGCGCAACGGCGCAAAGAAACCGATTTCTGGCCGAAGGGCGGACGGACGATGTCTGGCTGGCGGGCATCGAGGATGCGATGGCCCGTCATGGCGTGGCCGTTGTCGCTGCCCGGCGTGATCTTGTTGCGAGACTGAATGCTGTTGGCGTGGATAAACAGAATGCGTTTCCTGCTGCCAGCTTGTCCCTGATCTGTCCCATTTCGGACCGTCTGGAAGATGAACCGGCATTGGCGGTGGAGGAGTGGCTGAGAAATGCCCTTCGAAATGCGCGCCCGGTTGATCGGCAACGGGGGATGGCGACATTTGGTGCGCAGCGGAGCGATTTCGCGCTGCAGGATGTGGAAACGGGGCGTTCCGCCAGCGAAGCCAGCACGGGCCAGCAGAAAGCTCTGCTGATTGGCGTGATTCTCGCACATGCCCGTTTGCTTGGAAGCGCCGGTGGTGTGCCGCCGATGCTGCTGCTCGATGAGCCGCTGGTGCATCTCGATCAGCGGCGTCGAGAGGCGCTTCTTGAGACTCTTCTCGATTTCAGGACGCCGGTTCTCCTGACCGGCACTGACCGCGCGCCATTCGAGGCGCTCTCGGGAAAAGGGTTCTTCATGCATTTATGTGACGGGATTCCGCAGGAGACCGTCACCCTCTGAGAGCGCATGCCACAAAACACGAAAAACAGCGCCAGACAGGGGCTGGAAACGTGGGTTGCGCTGGTCGTGAGGCGGATAAGCGGCTATAAACACAACACGCTCAAGACACGTTAGAAAATCCCGGAGCACCTATCCAGTTATGACCGATTCTTCCAGTTCTGTTGCCGCCGAGAATGACGATTACGGCGCGTCTTCCATTTCGGTGCTCAGGGGGCTGGACGCGGTTCGTAAACGTCCGGGTATGTATATTGGTGACACCGATGATGGCTCCGGCCTTCATCACATGGCGTTCGAGATCATCGACAACGCGGTGGATGAGGCGCAGGCAGGTTTCGCCAATCATTGTGAAGTGACGCTGAACCCCGATGGCAGTGTGACTGTGCGGGACAATGGACGTGGCATCCCGACCGATCTGCACGAAGAAGAAGGTGTCAGCGCCGCCGAAGTGGTACTGACCAAACTGCACGCGGGCGGCAAGTTCAATCAGAACTCCTACAAAGTGTCGGGCGGTCTGCACGGCGTGGGTGCTGCTGTCGTGAATGCGCTTTCGGACTGGATGGAAGTCCGTATCTGGCGCAACGGGCTGGAGCACATGATCCGCTTCGCCCGTGGCGAACGCGTCGAGGCGCTGCGCGTGGTTGGCAAGTCCGATGCGGAGCGTGGCACGCAGGTCACCTTCCTGCCCAGCAGCGAGACCTTCACGAAGACGGTCTTCGAGTTCCCGATTCTGGAACGTCGCCTGCGGGAACTGGCGTTTCTCAATTCCGGCATGAAGATCACACTGCGTGATGCGCGCACTGATCCTGTTCGAGAAGAGGTGTTTCACTATGATGGCGGCCTGATCGCCTTCGTGGAGTGGCTGGACCGGTCACGCACGCCGATCATCGCACCGCCCATCTATGGCAGTCTGGAAAACCCGGACAACGGCATCAAGGTCGAGTTCGCTCTGAGCTGGAACGACAGCTATCACGAGACGATGCTGTGCTTCACAAACAACATCCCACAGCGGGATGGCGGTTCGCATCTGGCCGGTTTCCGTCAGGCACTGACACGTATCGTTGGCAAATATGCCGAGAGCATTGCCAAGAAGGACGCTGCGGCTCTTGTCGGTGACGATATGCGCGAAGGGCTGACAGCGGTTCTTTCGGTCAAGGTGCCGGACCCGAAATTCTCTTCCCAGACCAAGGACAAGCTGGTTTCTTCGGAAGTTCAGCCAGTCGTTCACACAGCAGCCGCCGACATGATCGGCCACTGGTTTGAGACGCATCCCAAAGAAGCGAAAACTGTTGTCGCGAAGGTGCTCGACGCCGCGTCCGCGCGTGAGGCAGCGCGCCGCGCCCGTGAACTGACACGACGCAAAGGCGTGCTCGATATTTCCTCGCTGCCGGGCAAGCTGGCGGACTGTCAGGAGCGCGACGCCTCCAAGGCCGAACTTTTTATCGTCGAGGGTGATTCCGCAGGTGGAACGGCAAAACAGGGCCGTGACAGGCGTTTTCAAGCCATCCTGCCGCTGAAAGGCAAGATCCTGAACGTCGAGCGTGCCCGTTTCGATCGGATGCTGGGATCTGCCGAAATCGGCACACTGATCACGGCGCTCGGAACCGGCATTGGTCGTGGTGAGGTTGATCAGGGCGGTTTCAACATCGAGAAGCTGCGTTACCACCGCATTGTCATCATGACTGACGCTGACGTCGACGGTTCGCATATCCGCACATTGCTGCTGACGTTCTTCTTCCGTCAGATGCCGGAACTGATAGAGCATGGCCATCTCTACATCGCGCAGCCGCCGCTCTATCGCGCGAAGCGCGGCAACGAAGAGCGTTATCTGAAAGACGATGCCGCGCTGGAGCAGTATCTGCTCGACAAGGCGCTGGGGAATGCGGTGCTGACGCTGGGTTCCGGGCGTGTTCTGGAAGGGAGCGAACGTGATCAGGAAATCCTGTTCATGCGTGATGCTTCCCGCGTGATGAACCGGCTTTCAACGCGCGTTCCGCTGTGGATTATCGAAGAAGCCGCTCTTTCCGGTCTGTTCGATGCTGACCGTGAGGTGGCGCAATCCCGTGTTCCGGAGTTGCAGCGGCGTCTGGATGCTGCCTCGCGTGAATCCGAGCGTGGCTGGAAAGTCTCGTTGAACGATGCAGGGCTGGAAATGGGCCGCAGCGTCCGCGGTGTTGGAGAGACCTATCGCCTTGATGCGAACATGCTATCAGGTCCTGATGCACGCTGGCTGGCCGCCAATGTCGAGCGTCTGACGCGCGATTACAGTCAGGGTCTGCACCTCAGACTGGATGGTAACACGGAGGTTTCCGTCGCCGGTCCGGCCTCTGCTTTTGCCCGTCTGCTGGCACAGGGACGGAAGGGACTGGCGATCAATCGCTTCAAAGGTCTTGGCGAGATGAACGACGAGCAGTTGTGGGACACCACGCTGGACCCGGCGACGCGCACTCTGTTGCAGGTGCGTGTGTCTGATCTTGAGGAAGCGGGCGAAGTATTCTCCACTCTGATGGGCGATGTTGTGGAGCCCCGGCGTGACTTCATCGTTGGCAATGCGCTCAAGGTTGCTAATCTCGACGTGTAAGGTTGTTGAGACGTGATCGTTCAGGATCATTCATGGTTCTGCGACATGCCCGAGAGCTTGCGCTACATGAAGGTCGAGGAGTTTCCTCGGCCTTTCATCGAGAAGGGCATCGTTTTCATCCTGCCCGATAAGTTAAGGCATTTTCGCAGGAATCTTTATCATGTCCGCCGACGCGACGGTGAGGATTCAGCGACCTATGCGCCGTTGTTTCGGGCTAAATGTATTCTGGAAAGCGAGCCACGGCCCGAAGGCATGTTGGGACCGTTTGATGTCTATCCGTTCTATACAAAAGTTGCCCGGAACAGACGTCATTATCTCGATTATTACATGCTGTTCCTGTTCGACAGTCAGCCGGATTTTGCCCGTTTTCGAAGTCTTGTGGACTGAAAAGCTTTAGGCTGCTCTCTGAACGAGAGTTGTATTTGGGCCACTAAACAGTATTTTTCTCGCGAACCAGAGATACACTCCCCACAATAAGAGCGCCGTCAGAGGCACGCCGGTGCCGCGTGCAATGGCGGCGGCCGTTATGGGGACAAGAGCAGAGATACTGAGCGCCAATCTGTCATGGGAGTTGGCTGTTGACCAAAGCCATGCACAGGGAAAGGCGAGCATGACGCAGTCATAGTCGCTGACATACGGTGTGGTGGTGAGGATGGCATAGATCAGGGCTGTTGCTTTCCATTGGAAGGCGACAGATTTGTGCCATATCAGAACAAGAAGCGTGGCACCGATGACGGTTGCAATCGTCTGGGCTTCATAGGCTGTGATGACACTCATGCCCGCATGACGCACAAGGACGAAAATCGATATCATCCGATGCATGACGCCAGTTCCGTCTTCCAGAATGACCTGTCTTAGAATGGCAAGTCTGTCATGCCAGGCGAGCCATGGTTTGAGGCCGGAAACAAGAAGACTGGTAAGAAGAAGGCCAGCACTTCCAGCAGCCATGGCTCCTAATGCTTTCCATTCCCGACTGCTTAACAGAGCAAGGGGAATGATCCATCCCAATTGGGGCTTGATAACCATCAGAGAGAAAAGCAGTCCTGCGCGGATACTGTGCCTCTCCGACAACTCCAGAAGAGCCCAGCCAATAATGGCCGCAATCCAGCAACCGTTCTGCCCACCAATGGCATTTACGAACACGGCAGGCCAAGCCAGCGCAAGGAGGCACCATTGAGGTGCGCCGATACGACGGAGCGCGAGAGCAAAGGCAAGCCAGCCTCCTGTTTGCCAGACGAACCACGCGAGAGGGTAGGGGAGAAGACCGAACGGGATGCACACCAGTGCGGTGACTGGCGGATAACTGTAATGATAGAGGCTGATCTCGTGGTGGACGGTTGACACCTCAAATTGATGAAACGTCATGAAATTGTAGGCGGTCATCAGACTCTGATGGAGAGCGAGAAAACCGCCGCTCCAGAAGTTCAGAAAATCCTCACCGAATGGATGGCCGTACTTATCGGTCCATCCGAATTTAAGTTCGCCAGAAAAATATTGAATGAGAATAAGCGCTGAAAATCCTGTCCATATCCAGGCTATGAATGTGAGCCGGCTGGGCGCGAACCGTCGAGGGCGAGGAGCGGGAGAAGTCGTCATTATGCGTATTATTTTCGTATAAGATGAAGGAAATACTATCGCTTTTCATGAGTCAGACATTCCCGTGTCTTCTCAAAGGATTGACCGCACAGGGAGCGAGCGTTACGCAGAACAACAGAATGTTCCGCCGTCTGAAGCCAGAGTGGCAGCGAATTCCGCAGTTTTCTGATTTCGGGCGCTATTGCGAGTTGAACGATGAAATCTGCTTTTCCTGTGGGCCTGGCTCTTTTGCTGGCAGGCTGCTCTTACACCCCTGATCCCCTGAAAAATTATTGTGCGGAACCGGAGGTGGGGCAGTCTATCGTGGCGATCGCCAATGCGCCGACCCCCATACCGGATGTTGTTACACATCCGTCCAGCAGTCCTGCGGTCAGTTTCACTGATGGCACGATCAAGGGCCATCTCTTTGGATCTCATTATCAGGTCATGGCGTGTCATGGGACATTGACGCGGGCTGATGGAACAAAGGAAGTGGGCGTGGCCGTAACCCGCGTTCATGGGGAACCCATGTCGTGGCGGGATCTGTGGCGGCTTGAACCAGCAACTGCGTCAGCAGACACACTGCGTCTGTGGGCATCGGATAGCGATATCGCGGCATATCGTCAGCAACAGATCGCCAACAAGCTGGCGCATACACCGGCTCCGTGCATGCCCTATGCGCAGGATCTGTTTCAGGGAACGCACGCCACAGGCCTTCCGGCGGATACACTCCGCAGCACGCTTTACAGTTGCCTGGTCAGCCATGGGGTAAAGCCAGCCGTCTCGCCCACGGGTGTGGAGCATGTCGGCACAACAAGTTACCCAGAAATCTTCGTACCGTATTATCTGCAACCTGAAGC
Source organism: Acetobacter sp. (assembly GCF_047721705.1). Lineage (GTDB taxonomy): Bacteria > Pseudomonadota > Alphaproteobacteria > Acetobacterales > Acetobacteraceae > Acetobacter. Next base: position 41,862 of record NZ_JBDNXK010000011.1, read on the forward strand.
GGAGATCAGTGGATATCTGCTCTACTGAGCTGGCCGTTCTGGTCAGGCGTCCTGAATGAGTATCTTCAGGATGCCTGATATATTATTCGCGGCGTTCGCCAGCCTCAGAGGGACTGTTCTCTGAACCCGGCGCGGGCATGACCATCACAGGTTTTCGCACACGGACCTTCCGGATATGACGCGCATCGGCGTCGAGAATACGGAAGACGAAACCGCTTTCGTGATTCAGCACCTCGCCTCGGGTCGGCACATGACCGGCCAGACGGAACACCAGACCACCAATAGTCTCGATTTCAGCCTCGCGTTCCGTTTCAGTCAGGATCGGACCGATCTGCTCCTCGAATGTCTCGATCGGACAGCGTGCATCGACATCGAAAGTGCCATCGGGCCGTTCGACGATCAGTGTGGCTGTCGGCTCGTCGTGCTCATCGGAAATATCTCCGACGATCGTTTCAATCAGATCCTCAATCGTCACAAGTCCGTCGATACCGCCATATTCATCGATCACGAGTGCCAGATGCACCTGCCGTTGCCGCATCATCAGCAATAGGTCGAGCACCGGAATCTGCGGCGCGATCATCAGGGGCTGACGAAGCAGGGTCTCCAGATTGAACGCATCGCTGGTGCCAACATAGGCGATCAGATCCTTTACATGGATCATGCCCACCGTATCGTCGAGCTGCCCGCGATAGACCGGCATGCGGGAGTGATTTTCCCGTCGCATCATGGCGAGCGCGTCATCAAGGCTGATATCGACCGGCATGGCGACAATATCGGCACGCGGCACCATCACATCGTCGGCACTCGTTTCGCGCAGGCGCAGAATGTTGGCGATCAGCGCGCGTTCCTGACGATCCAGCTCAGGGGCTTCACTGCCTTCTTCTCCCGCTTCCGCCGCTTCCTGAACGAGAGCGGCGATGGAGTGGCGGACCCCCTGATCCTTCTTCCGATGCAGGAAGGAGAACAGCCCGCGTTTCGATTTATGAGCGCCGTTCGAGCCGTTTGTGTTGTCCATCTCGCTCATGACCGTGGCTTCCATGGATTGGGGATGCCCATCATGGCGAGCACCCGCGCCTCTTCCATTTCCATGCGTCGGGCCTCTCCTGCCTGATGGTGATCATGTCCACCCAGATGCAGAACGCCGTGCGCAATGAGATGCGCCAGATGATCAGCGACCGATTTGCGGGCGGCATGCGCTTCGCGCTGCACCACGCCGAGGGCGAGGATGATCTCACCGCCCGGACAGCCAGGAAGCGGATCGAATGTCAGAACATTGGTAGGCTTATTGCGTCCTCGATGACGGGCGTTCAGACGTTTGACCACCCTGTCTGACGACAGGACGATCGTCTCGGGCCAGAGTTGGCCCTCGTCATCAGAATGCCGGGCTACCCATGCGACGCTGGCCGCGCAGGCGCGACGTACAAGACGCTCGACTGAAGGGACACTCGCCCTCCAGCCACGGTCTTCGACAATGATCTCAGGACCATTGTCGCTTTCTTCCGAATCATTTTCCCATCCAGATGGAGGGAAGAAAGGGAGCCTTTCCTCAAAAGAAGAAGGCTCGCAATCTGCCTCGCTATGACCAGCGCGGCTATCAGTACTTGGCGGTTCCATCGTGCTCCCGGCGGAACCTGTTGTTGCGGGAGGGTTCCCGTTCCGCCGTCTTCTTTTCATCATACGCTTCGACAATGCGCGAGACCAGTCTGTGCCTCACCACGTCGCCCGCGTCAAAACGATTGATGGCTATGCCCTGCACACCTTCCAGTGTGTCAAGTGCGTCCTGAAGGCCCGACACCGTGCCGCGCGGCAGATCGACCTGACTGAGATCTCCCGTCACCACCATGCGGGTGCCATTGCCCATGCGGGTGAGGAACATCTTCATCTGGGCCGGAGTGGTGTTCTGGGCTTCGTCCAGAATGACGTAGGCATGGGCCAGAGTCCGTCCGCGCATGAAGGCCAGAGGCGCGACTTCGATGTCCCCTGTCGCAATCCGACGAGAGACCTGATCGCCGGGCATCATGTCGTAGAGCGCGTCATACAGAGGGCGCAGATACGGGTCGATCTTGTCCTTCATGTCGCCGGGTAGGAAGCCGAGCCGTTCGCCTGCTTCGACTGCAGGGCGGGACAGAACGATCCGGTCCACCTGACCGGACTGCAACATGGCGACGGCCTGCGCCACGGCAAGGTAGGTCTTGCCGGTTCCGGCGGGTCCGATGCCGAAGACCATCTCGTTGTGAGCCAGTTTCTCCATGTAGGTGGCCTGCCCCGGCGAGCGTGGCTCAATGGCGCCGCGCCGCGTGCGGATGGCCGGAAGATCGTTGATCAGCAGGCGGGGGCCATTTTTCTCTGGCAGTTGCTCCTGAACATTCTCGTCCTTCTGCCCGGGTGCATGATCGCGGAGGGCAGCATGGATGTCGGACAGGCGGATGGCCGCGTCGATTTCGCCCGTGTTGACCGGCGAACCGCGTTCAAGCTTGCGATAAAGCGTGGTCAGGGCGGAGTGGGCGAGGGCGGTGCGCCCCGGCTCGCCAGTGATCGCAATCTTGTTGCCGCGTCTCGCAAACTGGGTGCCGAGAGCTTCCTCCATGTACCGCAGATGTCGGTCATGGTCGCCGACCAGCTGTGCCAGCAGGGCGTTATCCCCGAATTGCAGCGTTGTCGTTTTCGACAGCGCCGATCGGGAGGAGGAATGGGACCCCGGGTGGCGGGGCTTGGCGGTTCCGGTTGCGAAGGGCTGGGTCAAGCGGGCACACACTCCTTGACAAGGTTTCCGGCCAGTGAATTACTGAGCCGTTCTGTGATCAGCACGGGGTGGATCGTGCCGACCAGATCATCCGATCCATTGACATGGACCGGCTGAAGCCAGGGGGATCGCCCGACCATCTGGCCCGGCTTGCGACCCCGCCCGGTAAACAGCACAGGTGCGGTGAGGGAAACGACCGACTGGTTGAAGGCATCCTGCTGCTCACGCAGAAGCGCCTGCAGGGCCTGAAGTCGTTCGTCTTTCACGTTTTCCGCGACCTGTAACGGCGCTCCAGCCGCCGGCGTGCCGGGGCGGATGGAGTATTTGAACGAATAGGCCAATGCGAATCCGACATCACGGATCAGGCGCATGGTCTCTTCGAAATCGGCATCGGTTTCGCCCGGATGGCCGACGATGAAATCGGAAGACAACGCAAGGTCCGGGCGCATTGCGCGCAGCCGGTCCACCAGACGACGATATTCATCAGCCGTGTGCCCCCGGTTCATGGCCCGCAGAATATTGTCGGACCCTGACTGGACCGGCAGATGCAGGAACGGCATCAGTGCGGGCAGATCACGATGGGCTGCGATCAGATCGTCGCCCATGTCCCGTGGGTGCGAGGTCATGTAACGAATGCGCTCCAGCCCCGGAATGTCCGCGAGGGCATAGGCCAGCCGTGCGAGACTCCATGTTCCGCCGTCCGGCCCTTCCCCGTGATAGGCGTTGACGTTTTGGCCGAGCAGGGTCAGTTCGCGCACGCCACTGGCCACCATGCGGCGCGCTTCGGCCAGAACGGAGGCCACGGGACGGCTTGCTTCCGCGCCACGTGTGTAAGGCACCACGCAGAAGGAGCAGAATTTGTCGCATCCTTCCTGCACGGTGAGGAAGGCCGTGACGTTACCGGCAGTCTGCGGCCCTTCGCTGTCGGGCAGGAAGTCGAATTTCTGTTCCGCAGGAAAGTCCGTGTCGATCACGGAACCACCGGCACGGGCCGCTTTCGCCACCATCTCTGGCAGACGATGATAGGTCTGTGGGCCAAGTACGATATCCACAAACGGCGCGCGCTTGAGAATCTGTTCGCCTTCCGCCTGCGCCACACAGCCAGCGACCGCCAGAACAGTTTTCCGGCCTTCGGTGCTCCGTTCCTCCTTGATGAGACGCAGGCGCCCAAGTTCGGAGAAGACCTTTTCCGCTGCCCGGTCACGGATGTGACAGGTGTTGAGGATGATCATGTCCGCCTGCGTGGGATCGTCCACGGGCGCATAGCCGAGAGGGCGCAGCACATCGGTCATACGGGCGCTGTCATAGACATTCATCTGACAGCCCCATGTGATCATGTGCAGGCCACGGGTATTGGTCCGGGCTTCCTGCGAAGACGGGGTATGGGGGCGAGGGGAGAGATCGATCGTCACAACTCAGGCTCGTTCCGACATGCCGCCGGACCATTCCGTGCGACGGAGTGGGGAGGAATCCTGTTTGCAGGCGTCGCGGTCAAGACTTACAGACGCTGTGGCCGCAAAAACTGTGCGACCACGAGAGAAATGAGCCGGACATATCCAAGCCAGTGACCTTTCTCCTGCTGAAACGATGACCAGACGGAAGATTTGGTCAGGTTTCTGTTACATCAGGCAAAAGAATGATCCGTCTTGTCAAGCGAACCCTTGGTGACGGTTTCATCACGGTGCTGTGAGGGGAGCGGTGGGCCCATCAGGCGCACTTCCCATTCAGGGGGCGCAGGTTCCCTGTTCTGTCGCAATTCCGCAGCGCCATTTGTGACAGCGCGCCATGTCGCCATGGCAAGGGCCTTGCGACTCGGAAAATCATCCGGGTCGAGGGGCGGGTGGAGGAGCACGGTCGCCCGCATCGAGCGCCATTGCAGGAGCTGCCATACGTGCGGGCCGAGGTCCATGTCGCCATACCAGGCGAAAACGGAGCGGCGTGCCTTGCCGATATTGAAGCCGTCGAGCTGGTCATAGACGAGCGAGACGGGCTGGATGAGCGGCGTCATACCCGGCCGGAACTGCGGTATGGACTCGGCTTCAGGCCCGCGGATGCGGGGCGGCTTGGCAATGGCGAAGAAGGCGGACAGGAACGGCAGCACCCGCGAGCCGTCCGATGACGTGCCTTCCGGGAACAGCACCAGATTGTCCCCTTCCGCCAGCCGATTGATCATCTGATCCCGCTCGCGTCCTGTCGTGTTGCGCTGACGGCTGACGAAGATGGTACGACCAATCTTCGAGATCAGTCCCATGATCGGCCAGTGTTCGATATCGCCCTTGGCCACGAAAACCGAAGGCAGGATCGTTCCGAGCACCGGCACATCAAGCCAGCTGGAATGATTTGAAATATAGATGACGGGACGCTCACCGCGTGCACGTTGCTTCGGGCCCGTCGTGCCACCGGCGCGCCGTCCGATGGTTCTGATCTTCAGCGCCATCAGTTTGCACAGGACGCCCCAGATCACACGCGTCCAGCGTATCTTCACATTGCCGGGCACCAGCAGCAGCAGCGCTTCGAAACCGACGGAAGAAGGCACCCAGACGACGATGCCCGCCAGTTTCAGCATGGCGCGAATACGGCGGAAAATACCTTTTTCTGCCTGCTCACGCTCGCGGGTATCGATTCTGTCCAGTTCGTCAGGATCGATCCGGAAAGGAGGGATACGTCGTTTCAATAACGGCGTGGCGGACGCGATTGTCTTAACGGCGGCGGCCATGTGCCTCTCCGTCGAGTGGGGATAAAGTCGGAACCGGGTGCATGCGCACTTCATAGCCTCAAATTGGAAAATCCGACAATGCGGGGCATGAACCACCAAACAATCGACACACATCGTTATAAATAAACGACGGTCAGCACCTCGTCTGTCGCCGGAAATGTTGCCATTAAAGGACTTGATGACTGAGACTGCCGTTATACGTGCTTCCCTTTTAGAAGCAGCATCACGTGTGTGGATAAGGCCAGCCCACGCGAGGACGGGAGCCACGCATCGAAAAGGCTGGTGGCATGTCCTCATGGGGATGCTGCTGCTTGGGGTCGCGGGAACGCCTGCCTTCGCCGCCAAGAAAGCGGACAAGAAGCAGGAAGATCACACTCCCACTCCGGTTGGCCCCACTGTTCCTTACACGGCAAAGGTCGAATCGAGCGGTAACGCGGATCTGGATGCCGCCCTCAACTCATCATCGGATCTGCTGAATCTTCAGAAGACACACGCGGTCGGCCCCTTTGCGCTCGCAGGGCGAATCCGCAACGATTATGATCGTCTGAAAACGGCGCTAGAGAGCTTCGGCTACTATGAAGGTCAGGTGGTCGTAACCGTAGAGCGTCCTGACAAGGCGCCCGTTCCGCCGCAGAAATCAATGGACGGGAAAGACGTCGGTCTGCCCCTCTGGCTGGCCTCTCTGCCTTCTGGCGAAAAGCTGTCGATCAAGATCACCACCAAGACCGGGCCTCTCTATCATGTAGGCTCGGTACAGCTGGTCGATCCCGGCACCAAGAAACCAGTGACGCTGAAGCCCGAACAGTTGAAGGCGCTCGGCATCAAATCCGGCGATCCCGCCGCGGCCTCTCCCGTTTTGCAGGCAGCAGCCTCCCTGACGGACGAGCTGAAGGAAGAAGGGCATCCGCTGGCCAACGCGGATGTGCCGACGGCCTATCTTCGTCCCACCACGCGCACCCTCGACCTGATCTATCCTGTTACGGTGGGGCCTCTGGCCAATATCGGCAAGATCAGTCTGGATGGGCTGGATTACACCAATCCCCGCTTCGTGCGGAGGCGCCTGGAAATCGCGCCGGGGCAACGGTATCAACCCTCGAAAATCGAGGATACCCGGCAGGATCTGGCCTCTCTCGGGATTTTCTCTACGGTGAGTGCAAAGAACGCACCCAAGCTCGCGCCCGATGGATCGATGCCGCTGACATTCAGTTTCACTGAAGCCAAGCGGCGCAGCGTGGGCGCGGAAGTTGGCTATTCAACGGATCTTGGTGGACGTGTGGGTGGGTCGTGGACGCACTACAACCTGTTCGGCAATGCGGAGCGGTTGAAGCTGACGGCTCTCATTACCGGCGTAGGTGGCACGGCGCAGCAGGGGCTGGGCTATGACGTTTACGCCGATCTTTTCAAACCGGACTTTCCCGGCAGGCGGCAGAACGCCAGCTTCCGTGTCGAAGGCATACGGCAGCTTTTCTACTCCTACCGCCAGACGGCAATCATTCTTCGCGCCGGTATCGTTCGGCAGCTCAGCCGTCGCTGGAACATCTCTTACGGACTGGCGGCGGAACAGGAAAAGATCGAGCAGTTCAACGTGACACGCGATTACACGCTCGTCTTTGCGCCGATCAGCGCCAACTATGACAGCACCGATCTGCCGTCGCCTCTGATGCCGGCAACGCATGGTGTGCGCGTGTCCGTCAGTGCCACACCATCGGCGTCATTCAATCACGGCACCCGTTTTTTTGCGCTGCTGCAGGCCAATGCCTCAACTTACTTCGATCTGGCGAAACTCGGCATCTCCGACCCGGGGCGCAGCGTATTCGCGTTCCGTGGCATTGTCGGCAGCGTGCAGGGTGCTTCCACCTATGACATTCCACCTGACCAGCGTCTCTATGGAGGCGGCACGGCGACCATTCGTGGCTTCCGCTATCAGGGCGTCGGACCGCAGTTCCCCAATTCCAAATATGCTGTCGGCGGCACGTCGCTGGATGCTGGAACGATTGAATTCCGGCAGCGCTTCTTCAAGAACTGGGGAAGTGCCGCGTTCATAGATGCCGGTCAGGTGGGGTCCGGAAGTGCGCCATTTACGGGAAAGGTGCGTGCGGGCGTTGGCGCAGGTGCACGCTATTTCACGCCGATCGGCCCAATTCGTGTTGATATCGCCGTTCCCCTCAATCGTCCGCCGCGTGGCGACAAGTGGGAACTCTATATCGGCCTGGGAGAAACTTTCTGATGTCCGGGACCAGCCCAGAAAAACTTTCCCCACCTCCTCCTGCGCCCCGTCGCCCGCTTGGGCGGCGCATTGCAAAAGGAGCGGGGATTGGCGTCGCGTCGATCGGCGGACTGGTCGTGCTGGTGGTCGGAGTGGTTCTGGTCGGCGCCAATATCGATCCGGGGCGTCATTTCATCGAGCGGGAAGTTTCCTCCCTGACAGGGAACACCGTCGTGGCGTCGGGATTGAGTGGCCGTTTCCCCGATGCGCTGAAACTCGCGAAGATCGAGTTGCGCGACAAGAAAGGCGCGTGGCTAACCATAGAGAATTTGAAACTCGACTGGTCACCTCTCCGTATGGTCGGCAGGACCGTGCAGGTCGATCTCCTGCAGTTCGACCGTTTGGCCATCCCGCGTCTGCCTGAATCGGACGGGACAAAATCATCCTCCAGTGGCCCGACCAAAACGGGTCTGGGCATCAACATCAAAGCCGTGGATGCAAAGCGGATCGAAATTGGCGCTCCGGTCGCAGGGTTGCCGGCTGTTTTTGCCTTGCAGGGACATGCCGTCGCCCCGCAGCTTGACCCATTGATCAACGGGGTGTCGTTCAGGACCCTGCCGAAAGCGGATATCGCCGTCGATCTGAAACGTCTCGACGCACAGGGAGCCATCAAGGTTGCAGCTCAAACCGATGCACATGACCTTGCGCTCGATCTGACGGCGCAGGAAGGCGCTGACGGCATCATTGCCAGCATGAGCAAGATGCCGGAACTCACGCCGGTGGCGCTCACATTCCATATGGCGGGTCCGACCAATGCGGCGGCACTCGATTTCAAGGCGAATCTTGGCAAGATCACCAGTGCGATCAACGGGCGGCTTGATCTGCTTGCCAACACAGCCGACGTGACTGCCAAATTCGACGCACCCGCCATGTCGCTCAATGACAGTATCGGCTGGCAATCCGTCGCGCTCGATACGCATCTGAAAGGCGCTTACACCGCACCGTCGGGAACTGGCACGCTGGCCGTGAAAGGACTTGCGGCTGGCGCGACTCAGATCGGGTCTCTCAATGCCAATTTTGAGGGCATGGAAACCGGGGGGCAGAATGATCAGCTACATCTTCGCGCGCTTGCGTCTGGTGTGCGTATCCCCGGCAGCAGTCCGACCCTACTGGCCGAAGCACCGCTGCAACTGGATGCCACTTACGCCCCAAATAACAGCAGTCAGCCTGCGACGCTGGTTTTGTCCCACCCGCTCATCCAGCTTAACGCGCAGGCGGATACGAAACCCGGCGTAAAAGGAAAAGCAACGCTCGTCCTGCGCGACCTTGCGCCGTTTGCTGCTGCGGGTGGACAGAAGCTTGGCGGCCATGCCGATCTTGCCGCCGACTTCGCACTGCCGGTGACAAATGGCGATACGACCACCGTCAATCTCACCGGGAATATCGCTGCGCTCAAAGGTCTGGAGCAGGCAGTAGGGTTGATTGGTCCAGATGGGAAACTGGCCGCGCACGCCACGCTCAAAAAGACAGGAGATGGACAGGATATCCATCTCGATACGTTCACGCTGGATGGGAAGACCCTGCATCTGGCGGCAAATGCGGCTGCGACGACAAAAGACAACAAGACGAGTTTGGACAACGCGCAGGCCAGCCTAACGCTGACCGATCTGGCTACCGCCGCAAAGATGCTGCGCGGCAAGGCGAAACTCGATCTTACCGCATCGGGGCCGCTGGATGATCTCGCGGCGAAAGCCCATCTCGACAGTGATTTCGGCACCGCCACAATGCCGCGTGGGCCTGTCACACTGGATCTTGATGCCACCCATTTGCCGACCGCCCCGGAAGCGCATCTCACAGCCGGCGGTTCGCTGGACCGCGCGCCGCTCGCCGTCGATCTCAAGGCTGCGCAGGACAAGAACGGCAACCGGAAACTGGAAATCGCCAAGCTGGAATGGAACAGTATTCATGGCACGGGTGCATTGGATATTCCGGGCGGACGTAAGCTGCCGCTTGGGACGATCGACCTGAAAGCGACACGGCTTGCAGATCTGAAGAACCTGATCGGCCAGCCGATCAGTGGGGCATTCGATGCATCGCTGAAAAGCACGGCGGCTGGGCAGGACGGCCCACTGAAAGCTACCGTCAATGTGACGGGGGATGTGGCTGTTGCACCCTATCGTGTCGGCGCGCTGAAGCTGACTGGCTTTGTGCTTGATCCGGAGGGATCGCCCCGCGCGGATCTCTCGCTGCTGCTCGATCGGCTGTCCGCCCCTTCTGTTGCTGGCAGTCTGAAAGCCACGGTGAAAGGCCCGCAAACGGCACTGGCCGTGGATGCAAACGGACGTTTTCCCCAGCTTTATGGGGCGCCGGGAGCATTGGATGTGTCCGCCGTGGCTGATATCCCCGGACAGAGCGTGCGGATCAGCAGGCTGATCGCCAACGCACGCGGTGAAGCCCTGAAACTGGAAGCGCCGGTCAAGGTATCTTACGGCAAGACGCTTGGGGTCGATCGCCTGCGTGCCACCCTTGCGCCGCCGGGCGTGTCGCCTGCGAACATCGATATCGCGGGAACAGTCAAACCCGCACTGAACATGACGGCCTCGTTGAAGAACGTGACACCCGCGTTGGCCAAGCCATTTGCGCCTACATTACGTGCTGCCGGAACTCTTGCTGCCGACGCCAAACTGAGTGGAACGCTTGAAGCGCCCCGAGGCCATGTTCAGCTCAATGGCCGTGGACTGAAAATGTTGACCGGCGATGCGGCATCGCTGCCCCCGGCGCAGATTGACGCCACTGCGGATCTGGCGGGGACGACAGCCCGACTGAATGCGCGGGCCAGCGCGGGGCCGAAACTGAGTCTGTCGGCGGACGGAACAGTCCCGACTTCGAAAACGGGTCCAATCAATTTGAGGACGGCAGGAAAGCTCGATCTGTCTCTGGCTGACGCCATTCTTGGGGCAAGTGGACGGCAGGCGCTTGGACTAGCCAATTTCGATATCACGGTCAGTGGCACTGCGGCGCATCCAGCGGCACGTGGCACGGTGACGCTTCATAAAGGGGACATTCAGGACTTCGCGCAGGGCCTACATCTTTCCAACATTGAAGCCAGCATTATCGGGGAGGGCGATCGGCTGGTCATCCAGTCCTTCACGGCGGATGCCGGTAAAGGAACGATCGGATTGACGGGATATGTTGGCGCTTTTGCTCCCGGTATGCCGCTCGACCTGCATCTGACGGCCAACAAGGCGCAGCCAGTGGCCAGCGATCTGCTGACCGCGATCATGGATGCGGACGTGACGGTGAGAGGACAGGCCGAGACGCGGATCGACGTAGCGGGAAACATCAAACTTCCCCACGTGGAAATCAATATTCCCAACTCCATGCCCAGTTCGGTTGCGACCCTGAACGTGGTGCGTCCCGGCGACAAACCGCCTGAGGCGAGTGAGAAAGTCAGCCAGCGCGTGATCGGCCTCGATCTGAGACTGACGTCTCCGGGCGAGTTCTATGTGCGCGGGCATGGTCTGGATGCGGAAATGGCGGGCTCGTTGGGAGTCAAGGGAACGGCAGCGCAACCGTCAGTCACTGGTGGCTTCAACATGCGGCGCGGCCTGTTCAGTCTGGGCGGTATCACTCTGAACTTTACGCGGGGCCGCGTGGGTTTCGACGGCACGGGCGTATCGCACAAACTTGACCCGACGCTGGATTTCGCTGCCGAGCGCAACGTCAATGGTCAGACCGCCATGCTCAAGGTCGGCGGCTATGCCAGTGATCCGAAAATCTCCTTCGAGTCCGTTCCAGCCCTTCCACAGGATCAGGTTCTGGCGATGCTTCTGTTCGGAACGGACTCCCATTCTCTCTCCACCACGCAGATGGCGGAACTGGGGGCGGCGCTGGCGACGATTGCCGGTGGCGCGGGCTTTGATCCGCTCGGCACCGTGCGCAAGACGCTGGGGCTGGATCGTCTGGCTGTCGGCGGCGGATCAGGTGTCGGCAATGGCGGGGCCAGTATCGAAGCGGGCAAGTATGTGATGAAGGGCGTCTATGTCGGCTCAAAGCAGGCAACGTCCGGAAGTGGCACGCAGGCGCATGTGCAGGTCGATCTGACAAAGCACCTCAAGCTGAACACGACAGTCGGTACGGGCGGCAACGTGACCGGGTTTACGACACCTGAGAAC
>NZ_JBDNXK010000012.1:0-13669 GCF_047721705.1 Acetobacter sp.
AAGGTCAACAGGATACGAAACACGATCCAGCAACGGAAAACGGCCGCGGGTGGGGCATGTGGGGGAAGATGATGTCGTGTTGTGAGCCATAACGTATCATATCCGTTTCTGCGGTCGCCAACACACCCGTCTGCATGGGAGGCTGGGTTTCCCATGCGGCAGAAGAGCAGAGAACCGGGCCTTAAGAATTCCAGTGTGGAATCTCACGCCGAGCAGTCCGGTAAGTTCTTCCATCGGGCGATCTAACGGTCTGGTTCGAAAAAACTGGCGGTTTGCTTGGGCGTTTTTTATCAATGGTGGCAAGCATCATTTTCCGAATGGTCGGTCAGTGTGGTGTTATTGCAACAGATCTGTAATCAACACTTGAGCATCCGGAGACGGTTATTCTATAGGCCTGTCATTCTAGATGCGTCGTGCCATATTTAGGGCACGCGCCATGACTTGTCCGCAGGCCTGAGCCACGAGACGGTTTCTATTCATTCTTCCGGACATGGCCATATTATGTCCGCAACTTGACTGGATGTCGGTCTCTCGACCGATCTGAGGAGCAGAGCGTAATGGCGGTACCCTTGATGCAGGCCGTCCGGGTCGGTGCATATGTCGTCAAACAGCATATCACCCGACGGCAGCGTTACCCACTTGTGCTGATGCTGGAGCCGCTGTTTCGGTGTAATCTCGCCTGCGCAGGCTGTGGTAAAATCGATTATCCCGCGGCAATCCTGAATCAGCGCCTGAGCTTGCAGGAATGCCTTGATGCCGATGCGGAAGCAGGCGCTCCCGTCATCGCCATTGCTGGCGGTGAGCCTCTCCTTCACAAGGAGATGCCGGAGATCGTGCGGGCGCTGATCGACCGCAAGAAATATGTCTATCTGTGCACGAATGCCCTTCTTCTCGAGAAGAAGATGGACGACTTCGAGCCGAATCCGTTCTTCTCATGGGACGTTCACCTCGATGGCGACAAGGAGATGCACGACGCATCCGTCTGTCAGGAAGGCGTGTATGAGCGTGCGGTTGCGGCCATCAAGAAGGCCAAGGCCCGCGGATTCCGTGTCTCGATCAACTGCACCCTGTTTGATGGTGCCGATCCGCAGCGTGTCGCCCGCTTCTTTGATGAAGTCATGGCGATGGGCGTTGACGGCATCATGACGGCTCCGGGTTATGCTTACGAGCGTGCGCCGGATCAGGAGCACTTCCTGAACCGTCAGAAGACGAAGCAGCTTTTCCGTGAGATTTTCCGCCTCGGCAAAGGGCATAAGTGGCGCTTCACGCAGTCGCCGCTGTTCCTGAACTTCCTCGCGGGAAATGAAACCTATCACTGCACGCCATGGGGCAAGCCGCTCCGTAACGTGTTTGGCTGGCAGCGTCCCTGCTATCTGCTGGGTGAAGGTTACGCCAAATCCTTCGACGAGCTGATGAGCGACACGAAGTGGGATGACTACGGCACCGGCAATTACGAGAAATGCGCCGACTGCATGGTCCATTCCGGCTACGAGTCCACGGCCGTCATGGATGCCGTGAAGCGTCCATGGCATATCGCCAAGGTCGCCCTGTTCGGTCCGGAAACGGAAAAGCCGATGGCGCCTGAGATCTCCCTCGCGAACCAGCGTCCTGCGCAGTACAACTATGCTGAACAGGTCGAGGAAAAGCTTGAGGAAATCTCCTCACGCAAGAAACCGGCCAAACCGCCGCGCGTGACGACTGTAGTGAGTGCTTCCAAGACTTCAGATGCGGCTGTTACGATGGATGCCGCAGACTGAGAATTGGTGATCGGTCATTTCTCAAAATCATAGTATCGGGCAGAACCATCTGGTTCTGCCCTTTTTTGTTATCTGGATGTCATGGCTGTTTCGATTCTGATCATTCTGCTGCTCGTCGTTCTGAACGGCATTTTTGCGATGGGCGAGCTGGCGCTGATTTCTCTGAAAAGACCGCGACTGGTCATTCTTCAGTCTCAGGGCCTACGAGGGGCCGATCGGGCGCTGAAACTGGCTGACGATCCTCAGAGCTTTCTGCCGACCGTTCAGATCGGCATGACCCTCGTCTCCATTCTTGAAGGCACATTTGGCGGCATAAAGATCGAGGCTGCTCTGACGCCCTGGCTGGCGCAGTTTCCCGTTCTCGCGCCGTTTGCTGAAAATATCTCGATCATCGTGGTTGTCGTGGCGATCACGGCTTTGATGCTGGTTCTGGGCGAACTCGTTCCCAAGCAACTGGCGCTTCAATATCCCGAGCGTATCGCGGCGGCGCTCTCCTTGCCGCTGGAGATGCTGGCGTTGGTCGCGCGCCCAATCGTCTGGGTGCTTCGGCTGTCTTCCAATCTCGTCCTGAAGCTGCTGCGTGTATCGGCCGCCGACAAGCAGACGATGACCGACGAAGAGCTGCGGGCCATTCTTCTGGAAGGCGCCCAGACCGGCGTTCTTGAACATGAAGAGCGGACCATGATCGAGCGGTTGCTTCGACTGGCGGATCGTCCTGTCCGCGCGATCATGACGCCTCGTAACGAGATCGTCTGGATCGAGCGCTATGCCTCCCGTGAGGAGCTGATTTCAGCTCTGCGCACGACAACATTTTCCCGGCTCGTGGTGTGTGAGGGACGGGTGGATAATCCGGTTGGCGTGATTCTGGCCAGCGACATGCTGGATCGCCTGCTCGATGGCATGCCGGTGTCGATGGAAGCCGGATTGCGGCAGCCAGTCGTGGTTCCCGACACCATTTCCGCTCTCGATATGCTGGAACGGATGCGCTCCATCCCGCTTGGAATTGCCCTCGTCGTGGATGAATACGGTTCCTTTGAAGGGATTGTGACAGCTTCGGATCTGTTCGATGCCATCGTCGGTGAGGTCAACGAGCATGGCCAGCATGCGGTGCTGACCGTGCAGCCGGGCGACGTGGTGATGCTGGAAGGGTCGGAGCCGGCTGACGAAGTCAAGGACCGGCTCAATCTGGGTGAACTGCCGGGTGAGGGAGATTATCACACGCTGGGTGGCCTGATTCTTGCGCTCCTGCGCCGCGTTCCGGCGGTAGGGGACAAGGTCGTTTTCGCGGGCTGGCTGTTCGAAATTCTGGAAATGGAAGGTCGCCGCGTCACTCGCGTCAAGGCGAGTCGACAGGCGCTCGCCGAGAACTGAGTCCGTTTTTATTCCGTAGCCGCGCGAAGACCTGCGCCTGCCGCCAACGGGCAAAGCGGCAATGCGCCTGCAAAGAATGCCAGTAGCAGTTCCATGTCAGGGGCATAGGCAAGACCTGTGCGGGCCGCATCGACCGCTGCTGCGCCGAAGATCAGAACGGGTGTGACCAGCGGCAGCACAAGCAGGGGAAGCAGCACGCCTCCGCGTCGTGCGCCGAGCACGATGGAAGCCGCCATGCCGCCGAACAGTGACAGCACCATTGTGCCGGGCACCAGACCAGCCATCAAAGCAGGCAACGTGGCGGTTGGTAGTCCCAGCATGATGGCCATCGGAACTGCGGCGAGAAGAAGCGGAAGGCCCGTCGTCAGCCAGTGCGCCACCATTTTGGCGAGTGCGACGAGAGACGGTGGCAGGCCGGTCAACAGCAGTTGATCCAGCGATCCATCTTCCAGTTCCGAGCCAAACAGCCGGTCCAACGGCAGCAATGATGCCAGAAGAGCGCACACCCATATCACGCCGGGCGCCATGCGCCGCAGCAGTTCGGGGGATGGGCCGAGGGCGAGGGGAAAGAGTGCCGCCGCCAGAATGAAGAACAGAACCGCCCCAAGTGTATCGGCTCCGTGCCGTAGAGCGAGGCGCAGATCCCGCCCGATAATCCCGAGAAACAGGCGATTCATTCTTCGCTCCACTCATCCTGCTGAGCGCCCGGGAGCGCGAGATGCCGCACGTTCTCAAGCGGTAGCGGCACATGAGTCGTGGCAATGACCATGCCACCTTTCTCGCGATGGCGGCGAAGGGCTTCCCCGAGCCGTTCAACCGATCGGGCATCCAGCCCGAGACTCGGTTCGTCGAGCAGCCAGAGCGGCGCATCAGCAAGAATGATCCGTGTAAGGGCGGCTCGGCGCTTCTGCCCGGCAGACAACAGCCGTGCCGGTGTGTCCTCCAAAGAGCGGAGCGCGAAAGCATCAAGCGCCTGCTCCAGTGAGCCTCCACGTGCGAAAAGCGAGAGATTTTCGAGGAGAGTCAGGCCTGGTTTGAGCGCATCCTGATGACCGAGATAGGCGACGCGCTGTGCATACAGAGCTCGGTCAGCGAACACGTCTTCGTCATTCCACAGGACCTGCCCGGCGTCAGGGCGACGCAGTCCCGCCAGAACCCGCAGAAGCGTGGATTTTCCGGCGCCATTCGGGCCGGTGAGCAGAAGTGCCTCGCCCGACGCAAGGGACAGGCTGACATCATCCAGAACGAGTCGTTCTCCGCGGAAAACCGAGAGATTCTTTACGAATAGTTGCGTGGAGAGGGGGGGCGACACTGAAATGAGTCTGTTCCCTTGTTTGTGACCGTGGGAAACCGGCTTTTCGCTCTGCTCGCGTTCTTGTGGTCGCCGGTACGCTTGTGCGGAAGTGCGCTCCCGGTATGTTCTAGCACCGATCAGAGATCAAGCCGGCGGCTCGGGATGCTTCCCGGGCAAGGTATCTAACTACCTGATTGTGGAGAGTGCTGCCGGTTCGACATACCAGCGGGATGCTGTTGTCGCGGAGGGAAGTTTTATGAAAGCGGTTGGGCACGATTCGTTGAAAACCGGGCGTGAGCTCAAGGTTGACGGCAAGACCTACCATTATTTCTCAATCCCGGAGGCCGAGAAAACCATCGGCAAGGTAGATCGCCTCCCGGTGAGCCTCAAGGTGCTGCTCGAGAACGTCCTGCGTTTCGAAGACGGTCGCTCCTATACTCAGGATGACGCCAAGGCCATTGCAGGCTGGTTGGAAAAGGCGCGAAGCACGAAGGAAGTGCCCTTCAAGCCATCGCGCATTCTTATGCAGGATTTTACCGGTGTTCCGGGTGTGGTTGACCTCGCCGCGATGCGTGACGGCATCGTGCAGCTGAAGGGCAACCCCGAAAAGGTGAACCCACTGGTGCCGGTCAATCTCGTTATTGACCATTCGGTGATGGTAGACGTCTACGGCACGCCGGATGCGCTCCAGAAGAACATCACCATCGAATTCGACCGTAACGGCGAGCGCTATGCGTTCCTGCGTTGGGGTCAGGAAGCGTTCGAGAATTTCTCGGTCGTTCCGCCTGATACAGGCATCTGCCATCAGGTGAACCTCGAATATATTGCGCAGGTCGCCTGGACCGCCGCAGTCGGCGGTAAGGAATATGTGTATCCGGACACGCTGTACGGCACGGACTCCCACACGACCATGGTTAACGGTCTGGGCGTTCTGGGCTGGGGTGTTGGTGGTATCGAAGCTGAAGCCGCAATGCTCGGCCAGCCGATCGCCATGCTTATCCCGGACGTCATCGGCTTCCGTCTGACGGGCAAGCTGCCGGAAGGCGCTACGGCGACCGATCTGGTGCTCACCGTTACCCAGATGCTCCGTAAAAAGGGCGTCGTTGGCAAGTTCGTCGAATTCTTCGGCCCGGCCCTCGACCATCTGCCGGTCGCCGATCGTGCGACGATCGCCAACATGGCTCCGGAATATGGCGCGACCTGTGGCTTCTTCCCGGTCGACAAGCTCACACTTGATTACCTGCATGAGACGGGCCGTGATTCCCACCGCATCAAGCTGGTTGAGGAATACTACAAGGCGCAGGGCATGTTCCGCACGGCGGAGACGCCGGAGCCAATGTTCACCGACACGCTGGAACTCGACCTGTCCACCATCGTGCCGTCCATCTCCGGCCCGAAGCGTCCGCAGGACCGCGTTGTTCTGACCGATGCCACATCCGCTTTCGAGAAAGAACTGACGACCAATCTCGGTGTGGCCGAAGCCGACAAGAACAAGAAGTTCCCGGTTGCCAACACCAATTACGAGCTGGGCAACGGCGATATCGTCATCGCGGCGATCACGTCCTGCACCAACACGTCCAACCCAGCCGTGCTGATCGCTGCCGGTCTCGTCGCCCGCAAGGCGCGTGCTCTTGGCCTGAAGCCGAAGCCATGGGTCAAGACATCGCTGGCGCCGGGTTCGCAGGTTGTTACGGACTATCTGAACCGCGCCAAGCTGAGCGAAGATCTCGATGCTCTGGGCTTCAACACGGTCGGTTACGGCTGCACGACCTGCATCGGTAACTCCGGTCCGCTGGCTGACAACATTGTTGACGCCATCGAGAACAACAAGCTGGTCGCTGTTTCGGTGCTCTCCGGTAACCGTAACTTCGAAGGCCGTATCTCGCCGAATGTGCGCGCGAACTACCTCGCCAGCCCGCCTCTGGTCGTGGCCTATTCGCTGCTCGGCACGATGCGCAAGGATATCACCAAGGAGCCGCTTGGTACGTCCAAGGACGGCAAGCCGGTCTACCTGAAGGACATCTGGCCGACGAACAAGGAAATCGCCGCGCTGATCGGTTCGTCCATCAACCGCGAAGAGTTCATCAAGCGCTACTCCACCGTGTCCAAGGGCACGAAGGAATGGCAGGATCTCAAGATCGCGACCGGTTCCGAGACCTACAAGTGGGATCCGAAGTCCACCTACGTGCAGGATCCGCCGTACTTCAAGGACATGCCAGCTGAACCGTCAGAGACGACCAGCAACATCAAGGGTGCGCGTCTTCTGGCTCTGCTTGGTGACAACATCACGACCGACCACATCTCTCCGGCCGGCGCCATCAAGAAGGACTCGCCAGCAGGCAAGTATCTGATGGAGCATGGTGTGGAGCCGAAAGACTTCAACTCCTACGGTTCGCGTCGCGGTAACGACCGCATCATGGTGCGTGGCACATTCGCCAACATCCGCATCAAGAATGAGATGTGCCCCGGAACGGAAGGTGGTCTCTCGAAGCACTATCCGGACGGCAAGCAGGGCTTCATCTACGATGTGGCCATGGAGTATAAGAAGGAGGGCACGCCTCTCGTCGTCATCGGCGGCAAGGAATACGGCATGGGCTCGTCCCGTGACTGGGCTGCCAAGGGCACACTGCTTCTGGGCGTGAAGGCCGTCATCGCTGAAAGCTTCGAGCGTATCCACCGCTCCAACCTCGTGGGCATGGGCGTTCTGCCGCTGCTCTTCAAGGAAGGCACGGATCGCAAGACGCTGAAGCTGAAGGGTGATGAAACCTTCGACATCATCGGTCTGGAGAAGATCACGCCGCGCATGGACGTGACGCTGGTCATCACCCGCGCCGATGGGACGAAGGAAGAAGTGTCACTACTTTGTCGCATAGATACGCTGGACGAGGTTGAATATTACCGTCATGGTGGCATTCTCCAGTACGTCTTGCGTGGGATGCTGAAAGCTGCCTGACACTACTCCGTCTGTTCATGACGTTGGTAAAATGGCTGGTCCGGAAAATTCCGGGCCAGCCTTTTGCGTTGAAACGGTTCTTTGTGCTGAATCGATCAGTAAATCGTTCGATTCAAACAAGGTGCTCAATGGGGTGTCTCTGACCGTCGAACGGGGAGACCTCATCTCGATCATCGGTCCTTCGGGATGCGGGAAATCCACCTTTCTGAGGTGCCTGAATTTCCTCGAAATCCCGGATGAAGGCACGGTGACGATCGCCGACGACAGTATCCGTCGCTCGGGCGGTCCATGGAAAGCCTCCGACGAGGCGCTGGCGCACAGGCTGCGCGCGCATGTCGGCATGGTGTTCCAGTCGTTCAATCTTTTCCCTCATCGCACGGTGCTCGACAACGTGATGCTTGCGCCGCGCGTGGTGAAGAAGGTCGCGCCCGCAGTCGCCGAGGCTGAGGCACGCGAACTGCTCGCCAAGGTGGGACTTGAAGCTGCCTGTCTGCGTTATCCGGCCACGCTTTCCGGTGGACAGCAGCAGCGTGCGGCAATTGCGCGTGCGCTCGCCATGCGTCCGGATGTGATGTTGTACGATGAGCCGACTTCGGCGCTTGATCCGCGCGTGGCGGAGGAAGTGCTTGAGGTCATGCGGGCACTGGATCGCGAGGGCATGACGCAGATTGTCGTGACCCATGACATGAGTTTCGCCCGCGCCGCCTCAGACCGGATTGTGTTCATGGATGGTGGCGAGATCATCGAGATCGGTGATCCGGACGAAATGTATGATAATCCGCGCGATCCCCGGACGCGGCGCTTTCTTCTGGGAGCCTCGGCATGACTTCCGTTCTTTCGCGGCTTCGTGCGCGCTTTCTCATTGGCTTCGCAGTCGTGGGGTTTGCTTTTAACGGCGTATCGGCACGGGCGGAGAATACGCCGGCCCAGCCGGAACCCGTAACCGCGCCAGCTACGGTAGATGCATCTGCTACAGCATTGAAATGGGGGGCCGACGGCACCTCCAACGTGCCTTACACCTTCCATGACCCGTCAGACGAAAACCGCATGAGCGG
The DNA here is from genome assembly GCF_047721705.1 of Acetobacter sp. Lineage (GTDB taxonomy): Bacteria > Pseudomonadota > Alphaproteobacteria > Acetobacterales > Acetobacteraceae > Acetobacter. The sequence goes on from NZ_JBDNXK010000012.1 coordinate 8,431, forward strand.
TTTTGAATATGACATCATGGAGGAAATCGGTCGTCGTCTGGGACGTGACGCCCAGTTCGTGCAGAACGACTGGGACGGGTTGATCCCCGGTCTTGAGCGCAATTTCTATCTGATGGTCATCTGCGGCATCGAAATGACGCCGGAGCATATCGAGGCCGTCGATTTCAGCCAGCCTTACTACATGACTTCAGAGCGTATTGTCGTACGCCGCGATCAGGCGGGACTGGATTCCTACGAGCGCCTCGGCGGTCACACCATCGGCACGGTCAAGGACACGCTGGCCGAGCGGATGATGGGTGAGCGGCACGACATCACCGTGCGCGGCTACGATGAAGAATCAAACATGTTCGAGGATCTGCGCAACAAGCGCCTCGACGCGATCCTCATCGATGGTCCCATCGCGCTTTATTACGGCGAGGCCGATCCGGCTTTCCGCATCGTTGGTCCGCCGGTCGGCCACCTGTCCTATGGCATTGCCTTCCCGAAAGGGGGCAATGTTGAACTGCGTAAGCAGGTCGATGCGGCCCTAAAATCGATGATGACGGATGGTACGCTACACCGGATTCTGGCGCGCTGGAATCTGTGGACACCGGAAATGGCGGCGTGGACTGGCGATTACTCGCAGCCCGGCATCGCTCCGACCGAGTGGGAGCGCTACATTGCCGCGACCGCTCCGACCAAAGGTTGGAAAGCCCGCTTTGACCGATATGTCAGTTTCCTGCCGCTGATCGGCAAGGGCGCTGTCATGACGCTGGCGGTTTCCGCCTGTGCGATGGTGCTGGCGGTGGCGCTGGGTCTCATTCTGGCGCTGACACGTCGTTACGGGCCGTCATGGGCCGCAGCTCTGGCAACACTTTACATCGAAGTTGTCCGTGGAACACCGCTGCTGATTCAGGTGCTGTTCATTTTCTACGGTCTGCCGGGGATCGGCATTAGGCTTTCGCCCTTTGTGGCGGGTGTCATCAGTCTTGGGCTGAACTATGCAGCCTATGAGGCGGAAAATTATCGCGCCGGTCTGCAATCCGTTGCACGCGGTCAGATGGAAGCGGCTACGGCCCTGAACATGACCCATACGCAGGCGCTGCGTTATGTCGTGGTGCCACAGGCATTTCGGGTCGTTGTGCCAGTGATGACGAACGACTTCATCTCACTGCTGAAAGACTCTTCGCTAGTCAGTATCATTACGCTGACCGAACTGAGTCAGACCTATGTGCGGTTGTCGTCCACTTACTTCGATTATTTCGGAACAGGTATGATGGTTGGCGCAGCCTATCTTCTGCTCGGTCTGCCGTTTGTGCGGCTGGCGAAGATGGCGGAAAAGCGCCTTTCTGTGAGTGAAAGACGCAGTTCAGCAAAGGGCTGAACCGAAAAAGGGGAGTGGTTCCATTTACTGTTGGAACCGCTCCTATGCGTCTTTGGTATATGTACATCCATTCCGGACGTGTTGTGTATAAATAAACATATCGCCATCATAATTTTACCACATGATTGCGATTGCCCCCAATGGATCTTCTTTCAGCTCTGCACAGCTTCGTTCGCGTTGCCGCAACGGGTTCATTTTCGGCTGTTTCCCGTGAGACGGGAGCCAGTCAGCCAACCATTTCCCGTCATATTGCGTTGCTGGAAGCGCATTATGGCACCACGCTTTTCGCACGGACCACGCGCAGCCTGATGATGACCGAAGACGGTCGCAGTCTGTTGCCGCATGCCTACGAAGTTCTGGAAATTCTGGAGACAGCCGAAACGGTGCTGGGCCGTCGCCGGGCTTCAGTGTCTGGACTGGTGCGTCTTGGCGTCACAACGGCATTCGGTTTGTATCTGACCAACCGTATCAATGAACTGTTGCAGAAACATCCCGACCTCTCTGTCGAACTCATCATGCGCGATGCGTTCGGTGATCTGGTGGAGGAAGGGCTGGATCTCGCCATCCGGGTTGGGCAGATCGCTGAAGGTTCCCTGATTGCCCGCAAGCTGGGTTCTGTCCGTCGTTCGCTTGTCATGTCACCGCATAACTTTCAGCCGAAACAGCCGCTGCTTCATCCCCGTGATCTCATGGGGGAAGCATGTGTCGTGTTTACCTATGGCGGTGGCCGACAGGACTGGCATTTCTTCTGTAATGACGAGGAAAGTGTCGTCGCGCCTCAGACGGCCTTCCGGGCCAACTCCAGCGAGGCGGCGCTTCATGCCGTGCAGGCCGGCGTTGGCATCGGATTGCTGCCCGAATTTCAGGTGCGCGGCCTTCTGGCCTCTGGAGAGCTTGTGGAAGTAATCCCGGATTGGGCCGTGCCGTCCATGCCGCTTTATGCGGTGCACACGGGACCACGCACGCTCCCCCTGCGCACGCGGACGGTGCTGGATTTCCTGATCGAGATTTCCGCGGATGTCCTCGCCCCGCCAACCTGATTCTCAGGTCGGTGGTCTGTCACCGGTCCCGTGCCATGCTGGATCAGCGGAACCGGGTCGAACGGTTTCCGTGCTGGGCTGTAATTTGCCTTGGTAGCCCTGTTGCAGAACGGGCGCCCATTTCAGCATCCAGTTATTGACGTCATTGACAAAACGACCTGCGAAGGGCGAAGCGCCGATCCCTTCAGGCGTCCAGTCGTCCATGGATGCTTTTATATGGGTGGTGCCGGGATCGGCCGGGCTGAGAGCGATGGCCATCGTTTCAAAATTCTGACCGTCACCAGTCGGGTCCCTGACGGTGTGAACCCATATGCCCTGAACCAGGACCGGCGGCATGGGAAAGCCCAGAAGCACCAGTCGATGAAACGCCCAGTCGATATCTTCCCGTGAAGCGGCCTCTCCCATAGGCGGCTGTGTCACGTTGGTCATCACGCATTCTGTGGTGCCTGGTGGCGATGGCAGAACGCGCCGGAACAGGATTCCTTCCTCGCGATCACAGGACGGGTGGGGGACTGAGGAAAGGTTCGCCGGAATGCTGACTGTCGTGGCCCGGACAAGAATGACGCCGGTGACAACCCCGCGATCCGTCCGGACATACACATTGCTGACGATCTCGCCATGGGGGCCGTTCTGCTCGGTGAGCACAGGATGCCAGATGCCGACAGGTAACGGGAACTGACGGCCAGCGAGCGGGATGACATCGCGTAGGTCAGCATCAATGGGTGGAGCAGCTGCCTGACCGGAACGATAGTCGTTCGATCCCCCTGAAGCAGGTGCACTTCCGCCATCTCCCGCAGAACCCTGTTCCTCTCCTTCGCCAGAAGAGGCGGGTGGGGCATGATGTACAAGCTTGCCGATGGGCGGATAGAGATTGACGAGCCAGTGAGGGGGGTAAAGTGCGGTCAGTCCTCCGCATGCAACCATGCCGATGAGCGACAGGCGCCAGAGCGGGGCTCGGCGCCACAGACGGGTAAATGCAGACATATGGCCGTTACGAAGTCAGGTGGGGGCGGGTGAGAGACATGGGTTCCGTGACAACTTCCGCCGTGACTCCGTTCTCGGTCTGGCTGATCCGCACCATTTTGGCCCCCCGCTGACGGGCAATGATCAGCGATTCACTGATCATGTCCTCAATCGAGCGGGCGAGGTCACGGGCCGACGCGCCATCGCCCAGCCGGTTCTGGCGTCGCATGACATCAATCAGGATGGCTGCATCAATGCCGCCCGGTTCAATCGACAGACCGTAGCTTTCGATCATGCTCTCGATTTCCAGAGCAGCCACGCGGGCAATATCCAGTCCGCGGAGCGCTCGGAACACGAAGATACGGTCGATACGGCTCAGCACCTCCGGCGCAAAACCGGCCTGACGGAGTGCTTCCACCGACTCGGCGCGCATCTTGTCCGGATCATTGGCCAGCCGATCCGCAATTTCGGTCAGGGCTTCCGTGGCGATGTTGGACGTGAGGATGAAGATCGCCTGCGTGGCGGAAACATGCGCTCCCGTCGAGGCTTCGGTGACATAGCCGTCGTTCCACGCAATCAGGAATTGTTTGAAGACGTCCGGATGGGCTTTTTCAATCTCGTCGAGCAACACGACGGCATCGGGCTTTTCCTTCAGACCGCCCGTCAGTTTGCCGTAGGTGTCAGAGCCGACATAACCCTTGGGAGAGCCGAAAAGCTGTGTTGCGGCGTGAGGGCTGGCCATCTGTGTCATGTCGAAATGCATGAGCGGACGGTCGAGCTGTCGGGCAAGCTGCTTGGCCAGATAAGTCTTGCCTGTGCCGGGGGGACCCGCAAGCAGGAAGATGCCGACCGGCTTGCCGCGCACCTGAAGCGCGAGGCGGCGCCTCAACTGTGACGCAATATCCTCGCAGACCTGATCCTGCCCGATGACGCGGGCGCGGAGATTAGCCGCCAGTTCCTCAGCGTCGATTGTGGCGTCCCGCTGCTCGCGGGCCATCATTTCTTCAAGTGCCTGTCGGTTTGTCAGCCGCGCCAGAACGTCCATCATCCACCCCCGTCTGGGAATAAGCCCTTTGCGGGCAAGCCTTTCCGACCGCACTTCGTCGAGAAGGCCCATAAGTGTGAAAAAGGCTCCGATTGCCGCGAGAACGGGCCACAACGGAGCACACCATCCCATGAAATGGTCAATCGACGCGAGAGAAAGATGCAGGCTGACTGCGGCCTGAATGCTCGCGAGAACAAGAAAGATCACCATCATCACCGGCATGAACCGGTTGAGCATGGGAAGCAGACCGCTCATGGGGCCAGACTCCGGAGAGCTAAGAACAATTCATCCATCACTGAACCATGACCGAAAGAAGAAGAGAATCACCTGTTTGCAGGGCCGGGAATATTTCCGGTCCGAGAACCGTGATGGCGCCCGGTGTGATGCCCGTCGGACCCGGGGCGGAAACAGGCGTGATCGTCACTTCTCCGGCAAGGGTGATCGGCAGAATCACATTTTGCGGCTGTGGCGTCAGATGCACTATTTTTTTCATCACGCCGGACTGAATGAGGATCGTGCCACCCGTATTGGTGGCATCGAACACAGGCATGACGGCCAGTCTATATTCACGCCGCTTGATGGCCGCCATGATCCGTGTCTGTTCATCAGGTGTATAGCCCGCGCCTCTAAGCGCGGCGGCGGCATTTTCCGGCGCGATATAGACCATCTGAACAAGCAGGGCAGGTTTTGCGTCAGAAGAAGCGTTTCGCTCGTTCTGGAAAGCGCTAGGCGTCCCCGCCGCCAATCCAGTCGGATTTTCCGGCGCTCCATGAGGCTGGTTCGCCATCCACGACGCTCCACCGCCCACAACCAGAAGGGCCGCAATAG
>NZ_JBDNXK010000012.1:13679-30391 GCF_047721705.1 Acetobacter sp.
CCCCCCCCCCCCCCCCCCCCCCCCCCCCCCCCCCCCCCCCCCCCCCCCCCCACGGCCAGACGCATCCCGTTGTTGCCGGGGCCGGGCTCGGGCTGTCTTTGGGGCGTTGGAGAGAGGGGCCTGTTCATGTCAAAGCTTATCAGACAGAGGGTTTTCGCTCCACGCAAGGGATAATCTGCAAGGTTACAAACCTTTATCCATTGTAATGACTGCGTAAAATTCGCGTGTGATTCTTTGCGCTTGCGCTTGGTCAGTCAATGGCCTAGGAAAAGTCATTCCTTTCATCTCCGTTATTGTGGGGGGTGGCCTTACAGGCCGCCTTTTCTGTGTTGGACGAAGACCTATCAAGTCACGTTGGCCTCGAAGGCCGGATAGCCGCACTGATCGCGCCGACTATCGAAGATCTCGGGTTCGAGATCGTGCGTATTTCCGTGTTGGGACGTGAAGTGCCGACGGTGCAGATCATGGCTGATCGGGCTGATGGCATGCTCATAACCGTTGAAGACTGCGAACAGATCAGTCATGCGGTCGGGGCTGTGCTTGATGTGGAAGATCCCATTCCGGGTAATTGGACGCTGGAGGTCTCGTCGGCCGGGATTGATCGTCCTCTGACACGCCCCAAGGACTGGGATCGCTTCGCCGGTCATTTGGCGAAGGCCGAGGTTCTTGTTCCTGTTGAAGGGCGTCGTCGTTTTTCCGGCATAGTGCTTGGTGCTTCGGAAGAAGGTGGTCGCCTGCGTCTCGATGACGGAAAAGAAGTCGTGCTGCCGTTTCGGGAACTGAAGAAGGCGCGTCTAGTTCTCACGGATGCTCTGATCGAGGCGACAGAAGCGATGATGAAGCCATCGTCCGAAGCTGAGGGCGGAGAAGAACAGGTTTCAAAGGGCGCAAAAGGGAAAAAGAAACCCGGAACGCGTCACTAAGTAGCTTGTGGGGTGGTAAAATCACCTCGTTGCTATCATATGCAGGTTTCATATCGGTGTGGCGCTGTGTCGGCGCACTGAATTGGACATGCGGGATTGGGTCGATGCTGGGTGTCGGCGCCGGGTCTGTCGTGGAGTTGTGATGAGTATGGATACTTCTGTTGCGCGTCCTGAGCTGCTGTTGGTGGCTGACGCAGTTGCGCGTGAGAAGCAGATCGACCGAGAGGAAGTCCTTGAGGCGATGGAGCAGGCCATCCAGAAGGCTGGTCGCGCCAAATACGGGCACGAGAAGGATATCCGCGCGACCATCGACCGCAAGACCGGTGAAGTGCGTCTTTCCCGCTGGACCGAAGCTGTCGAGAGCGTGGAAAACGAAGAGACCCAGATCCCGCTTCACATTGCCCGTAAGTTCAAGCCCGAGATTCAGCTTGGCGAGCATCTGATCGATCCGCTGCCGCCGATTGATTTCGGACGCATTTCCGCTCAGACCGCGAAGCAGGTTATCGTTCAGCGTGTGCGTGAATATGAGCGCAAGCGCCAGTATGATGAGTTCAAGGATCGCGTGGGCGAAATCGTCAACGGCACGGTCAAGCGCACGGAATACGGCAACCTCATGGTTGAGATCGGTTCCACCGAAGCGCTGCTGCGTCGCGATGAACTGATCCCTCGCGAGACATTCCGTAATTCGGACCGTGTGCGCGCTTACATTTACGATGTGCGCGACGAAACCCGCGGGCCGCAGGTGTTCCTCTCCCGCACGCATCCCGCATTCCTTGCGAAACTGTTCGCTCAGGAAGTGCCGGAAATCTATGATGGCATCATCGAGATCAAGGCAGTCGCCCGTGACCCGGGTTCGCGCGCCAAGATGGCGGTGATTTCCCGTGATGCTTCCATCGACCCGGTCGGTGCCTGCGTTGGTATGCGCGGTTCGCGCGTGCAGGCAGTGGTGGCCGAGTTGCAGGGCGAGAAGATCGACATCATCCCATGGAGCCCGCAGGCTGCGACCTTCGTGGTCAACGCGCTGGCTCCCGCTGAAGTCAGCAAGGTGGTGATGGATGAGGACGCCGGGCGCGTCGAGGTCGTGGTGCCTGATGACCAGCTCAGTCTTGCCATCGGCCGTCGTGGTCAGAACGTGCGTCTCGCCAGTCAGCTGACACGTTGGGATATCGATATTCTGACGGAAGCCGAGGAATCGGAGCGCCGTCAGGAAGAGTTCCGTCGTCGTTCAGGCCTCTTTGTCGAGGCGCTTGATGTTGACGATGTGATCGCGGGCCTGCTGGTGACGGAAGGTTTCCACTCCATCGAAGATCTGGCCTACGCCGAACCGGACGAACTGGTCCGGATCGAAGGTTTTGACGAATCGGTTGTTGAAGAACTGATCCGTCGCGCAGAGGCCTATCTTGTCGGTAAGGAAGAAGAGCTTGACGCGAAACGCGTGGCTCTCGGTGTGACCGATGATATCGTTGCCCTGAACGCCTTTACGAACCAGATGCTGGTGACGTTGGGTGAGAAGGGTGTGAAGACACTGGACGATCTCGCCGATCTGGCGGGCGACGAACTGGTTGAGATTCTTGGAACGGAAGCGATCGACGAAGACGCTGCCAACGAGATTATCATGCAGGCGCGTGCTCACTGGTTCGAGGACGAGAATACTGAAGCTCCAGCAGCTTCAGAGGAGGTGTCTTCTGAACACGACGTCCACCAATGAGCGCTCTTGTGATATAAGAAGCACCGAATCCGGTTCTCCTCTTCCGGTTTCTTCGGGGGCTGATGCTCCTGAAGAGGCGGAGTTGTATGAGGAAAATGAAAAAGGCTCCTTGCGGCGATGTGTGGTAACACGTGAGTGCTGCCCGCCTTCGCAAATGCTGCGTTTCGTGATCGGACCGGGGTCTGCTCTGGTGCCTGACCTGGATGCGCGTCTGCCCGGACGGGGAATCTGGTTGAGTGCGCGGAGAGATGTGCTAGAAACCGCTCGGACTCGTGGGGCCTTCTCTCGCGCCGCGCGGTGTCAGGTCGTGATTCCACCCGATCTAGCCGGTATGGTCGTAGATGGCCTTGTTCGTCGTATGGCGCAGACCTTGGGTCTGGCGCGACGCGCGGGCCAGACTGTCTGCGGTTATGCGAAGGTCAGAGGGTGGATAGAGACCGGGAGCGCCGGGTTGGTCGTGCAGGCGACTGACGGAAGCCCGGATGAATGCGTCAGACTTCTGTCTGGTGCCCGTAGTCTGCCAGTGGTGAAGGCCCTGACGGCTGCGGAAATGGGTAAAGTATTTGGCCGTGAGCGCGTTGTGCATGCGGCTCTGCGGACTGGCAGTCTGGCTGACCGGTTGCGGCAGGATAATGAACGTTTTGCGGGCTTGGTCGTGGAGACCGGGTTGCGTGCGTCGGGTGTTTCCGACGATCGGGTTGAACAGGCGGATAGATGAGCGAAGGCAACGATCAGGATCAGGGTAAGGGACGTCTGTCCCTGCGGCCGGCAAGCCGTTCTGAAGTAGGACACACGGTCGATGCGGGATCGGTGCGCCAGAGCTTCAGCCATGGTCGTTCGAAAGTGGTGCAGGTTGAGGTTCGCAAGAACCGCAAGCCAGCGGCAGGCGCGGCGAAGGCCGGGCTTGGTGGTGGCCGCGGCGCAGGTGGACGTCAGCCCGGCAAGCGGGGATTGACGGAGGCTGAACTGGCTGTCCGTCAGCGTGTTCTTGAAGAACAGCGTAGGGAAGCTGCTCTGAAAGAAGCGCAGCGCATTGAACAGGAAAAGATACAGATCCTGTCCGCTGCGGAGGAAGCGCGTCGTCGCGAGGAAGATGAGCGGCGCGCGGCAGAAGAAAAAGCGCGGGCGGATGCTGAAGCGGAGCTTCAGGCCCAGCAGAAAGCCGAAACGCCTGCTGCCAAGCCGGTTGAGCCGGAAGAAGAGAGCGGCGCTATCGTTTCCGACAAGCCGATCCCGGGTGTCGTGACACTGGCTCCGCCTCCTGGACGGCTGCGTCCGCTTGCTGAGCGGGCAATCATGCCAGCCAAGCCTCTCGTGCAGACACGCCCTGCTGCGCCCTCTCCATCACGTCCGCCTGCGGGTGGTGCCGGTGCGTCCGAGACGCTCCGTCTGCGTGGTGGCCGGGAAGGCGGCGAGGACGATCGTCGTGGTCCCGCACGTAATAAAGGCAGCGCGCCTCCCAAGAAGGGTTCCGGTGCGGTCAAGAAAGATACGGGCCGTCGCTCGGGTCGTATCGACGTTCAGGCCGCTATCGAAGGTGATGACGACAAGACACGGTCACTGGCCTCCGTTCGTCGTCAGCGCGAGCGTGAACGTCGTCAGGCTGAACTCGAGCGTCTGAGAACCGATCAGGTTCGCGTCGTTCGTGATGTGGTGCTGCCTGAAATGATCACGGTTCAGGAACTGGCGAACCGTATGGCAGCCCGTCAGGGTGAAGTGATCAAGGCGCTCATGAAAATGGGTGTCATGGCCACCGTGACCCAGTCGATTGACGCCGACACGGCCGAACTGGTTGTCGAGGAGTTCGGGCATCGTGTCCGTCGCGTTGCGGAAAGCGACGTTGAGATCGGCATTGAAGGCGTCGAGGACAAGGATGAGGATCTGAAGCCCCGTCCGCCAGTCGTCACGGTGATGGGCCATGTCGATCACGGCAAGACCTCGCTTCTTGACGCGCTCCGTACAACGGACGTGGCGGCAGCCGAAGCGGGTGGCATTACGCAGCATATTGGTGCGTATCAGGTCACCTTGGGTTCCGGTGCGAAGATCACCTTCATCGATACTCCGGGTCATGAGGCGTTCACGGCCATGCGTGCGCGTGGTGCGTCGATCACTGACGTGGTCATTCTGGTCGTGGCGGCGGACGACGGCGTCATGCCGCAGACGGCTGAAGCGATTAAGCACGCCAAGGCAGCGAATGCGCCGATCATTATTGCGATCAACAAGATCGATAAGCCGGGTGCCAACCCTGACCGTGTGCGTCAGGAACTGCTGAACCATGAGATCGTCGTTGAATCGATGGGTGGTGATGTTCAGGACGTGGAAGTATCCGCGCTGAAGAAAACCAATCTCGACAAGCTTGAGGAAGCGATCCTTCTGCAGGCTGAGATTCTGGATCTCAAGGCGAACCCGGATCGTGCTGCAGAAGGTGCGGTCATCGAAGGGCGTCTGGACCGTGGTCGCGGACCTGTTTCGACCGTGCTGGTGCAAAAAGGCACGTTGCGGAAAGGCGATATCGTTGTCGCTGGCGCTGAATGGGGACGCGTCCGCGCACTCGTTGACGATCGTAACCGTCAGCTTGGCGAAGCACCGCCTTCTATGCCGGTTGAAATCCTTGGTATCGCGGGTGTGCCGGAAGCCGGGTCGTCGTTTGTGGTTGTCGAGAACGAGAACCGCGCACGCGAAATTTCCGAGTTCCGTCAGCGGAAGATCAAGGAGCATACGGCGGCCGGTAAGACGGCAGCACGTGGCACCCTCGATCAGATGCTTGCCCGTATTCAGGCAGGTGACCAGAAAGAAGTCGCTGTTCTCATCAAGGCTGACGTGCAGGGTTCTGCCGAAGCGATCAAGACGACCGTTGAAAAGCTTGCGCATGAAGAAGTCGATGTGCGCGTGCTTAATGCGACGGTCGGACAGATCACGGAAAGCGATGTCCAGCTTGCCAAAGCCTCTGACGGCATCATCATCGCGTTCAACGTGCGTGCAACGGCTCAGGCCCGCGCCATGGCGCAGCGTGACGGTGTCGATATCCGCTATTACTCGATCATCTATCAGGTAGCGGACGATATCGAGCAGTTGGTCAAGGGTAAGGTCGCGCCGAAGCATCGCGAGAAGTTCCTTGGTTACGCCGAGATTCGTCAGGTCTTCAACATTACGAAGGTCGGCAAGGTCGCGGGTTGTTACGTCACCGAAGGCGTTGTCAAACGTGGCTGCGGCGTGCGTCTGCTGCGTGATGGTGTGGTCATCCATGAGGGTGATCTCAGCCAACTCAAGCGCTTCAAGGACGATGTCAAGGAAGTCGCTCGTGGCTATGAATGCGGCCTCTCTTTCGCGGGTTACAATGATCTGCGCGAAGGCGATGTCGTTGAGTGCTTCGAAATGGAGGTCGTCCCAGCGTGAGCCGGAATAACGACCGACGCATGAATGAGAAGGGGCCAGCGGGGCGACTCGCTGGCCTTTCCTCTAATGGACCCAGCCAGAGACAGCTACGTGTCGCTGAAGAAGTGCGGCGTGTGCTCGCAGAGGTTTTTCTGCGCACCGAGTTTCGTGATCCAGAACTGACGGGCGTGACCATTACGGTGACGGAAGTTCGCGTTTCGCCTGATCTGAAACATGCAACGGCTTTTGTCTCGGATCTGGGGCATGGCGACATTGAAAGCCTGTTGCCGGCACTCAAGCGCATTGCGCCCTATTTACGGACGCAGCTTTCTCACAAGTTGCGACTGCGCGTCGCACCGGAAATCCATTTTCAGCCTGATACGGCGTTGGATTATGCGATGGAGGTCGATGAACTGTTGCGGCGTCCGGAGGTGCAGCGTGACCTTGATAATGAAGAGGACGCGTAAAAAACGCTTGGGAATATGGTTTATTTTAAACCGGAAGAGAGCTCTCTCTTCCGGTTTTTTATTTGTTGAGCAGATGATTTCTAATGCTCATCCGAGTGTTGAACCTAACCATCTGTAAACCTTGATCCGACACAATCGGTCTCTAGCGAAACACGCAATGGAGACGACCAAAAATGGCGGGACTGGGTATACGACTTGAAGCTGGTGACCGGATGATTCTCAATGGCGCCGGTATCCACTTTCTCACTCCGACACAGATCAGACTGACAAACAGGGCGAATTTCCTGTTTGGGCGGCAAATCATGCCGCCGGAGGAAGCCACGACGCCCTCACGATTGATCTATTACGCCCTGCAGACTGCTTATGTGGGAACGCCGGAAGAGCGTGTGACAGCGCTCACGGAGGCGATTTACCACATTACGGCATTCATGCAGGAAACGACGTCCATGTCGGCCAAGCTGCTGTTGTCGGAAGGCATGAAAGCTGCGTCTGAGGGAAATTTTTATAAAGCCCTGAAAATTGCGCGACGCATTATCCGTCATGAAGACGCTGTGCTTGAGCAGGTCGCAACTCTTCCTCTCGAATCGGAAAAATCCGAAGGCCCTTAACGCTCCGTTAGGTTTTTTGGTCTTTTATTAGATGGCTGCGAAAAAATGCAGTTTCATTAACGGAGAAAATCCAATGTCACTTTCAATCAACACCAACACAGCCTCAATGGTCGCTCTTGAGAGCCTCAATGCGACTACTTCTGCGCTGAACGATACAGAAAACACCGTTTCAACGGGTCAGAAGATTTCGTCTTCCAAGGATGGTCCGGCGACATACGCTATTGCCCAGCAGATGAATGGTAACATCTCTGGTCTTAGCGCCGTATCGGATGGTCTCTCGTTTGCTGCCAGCACGCTGAGCACGACATCGACCGCTGTCGGCAACATCATCAGCACGCTGGCTCTTCTTCAGACGGCAGTTACCTCGCTGGGTGATAACCAGGGTGATCCGACGGCTCTGGCTCAGACGTCTGATGAAATCAACAGCTATCTTGATCAGATCAACACATTTGCCCGTAACGCAACGGTCAATGGTGTGAATCTGTTGAGCACGGCTGACGACAGCAATGTTGCCAACGGTGGTACTGCTGGTTCGGCTGGTCCTGTTACGGCTGACTCGCTGATCTATGTGACAAGCCTTCAGGGTTCAACGAACACGATTACGAATGCCACAGACACGGCGAGTGGTGCTGGTAAGGTGGTTTATACCGTTGTCGGATCTGATGCGTCTAAAGATCAGACGACGTTGACCGACGCGCTTGGTCTTTCGTCCAAAATGGCGGCGGGTGATACTCTTTCTGCTGGCACCTCAGTAGCCGGTTCGAATGCCTTTGTGACCAATACTAACGGTAGCGGAGCGCTGACCTCCGGTTCCAGTATTGCCAATCTGATTACCCTTGTTCAGAACGCTATGACGGCCATGACCGATGTGGCTTCTACGCTTGGTTCTCAGGCTAAAATCGTTGACGGTATGACTTCGTATTCCACAAACCTGTCAGACTCTCTGACGACAGGCGTGGGCGCTCTGACAGACGCCGATATGGCTGCTGAAAGTGCGAAACTTACCTCTCTGCAGACGAAGCAGCAGCTGGCGATCTCCTCGCTTAGTGTTGCCAAATCTTCTTCGCAGAACATTCTCAGCCTCTTCCGCTGAGGGTAGGTGGCGGGGAGGCTTCGGTCTCCCCGTTTTTTTTGCTGCTAAGTGGTAAATATGAAAAAGAAATTTGATTTAAAGAAAATATCCAATAGATTACAGAAAATAGCAGAAACGCAAGATTTCGAATACTTTAGTAAAGAGATGAAAAAATATCTTGATGCTTATCCTGAATGGGCTGACGGGTATGCTCTTCTCGGTCATGTTCTTGCTGTTCTGAATAAAACTGATGAGGCAGGAAGTGCTTATGGAAAAGCGTTTTCACTTAATCAGAAAAACATAGATTGGAAAATTAACGCGCTTACTTGTCAGTTGGCAACTAATAAATTTGGAATCAAGCCACTCGAAGAGTTGCTTGATCTCTTCATGATTCATGTAGCGGATCTGGCGTGTGCAACGAAAATTGCGGCAGCTATGGCTACGGCAGAAAACCCCAAAATTGTTATAGCAGCGCTCAAGTGGCGCGAACAAAATTACCCCTCCAGCCCAAAGCTTACAGAGATATTAGGCCGACAATTGATCGGAGCTGGTCTCATTGCGGAAGGGTGTGAAGTCTACAAGAATCTATTCGCGCAAAATCCTGATAATATTATATTCGCGGAGCCTCTCGCTTCTGCCTTGATATCGGCAGGCAGCTTTGAGGCTTGCCTGAACATTATTGAAGGGATCCTTCAAACTCATCCTCATATGCGTCAATCACTGCTGAATGAGTATGGTCTGGCTTTGTATGCGCTGAACAGGTCGGATGAAGCAGAGAAAGTCTTCCGTGAATATCTGCAGGCTGCACCTTCGGTTCGGGCTGTGGAATATAACCTGATGCTGGCTCTGTTGAAGAGCGGTCAATATAGCGAAGGGTGGAAATTCAGAGAATTGACGCCTGACGAATATAAAAGAAACAATTTCAAGAATCCATGGTTGGGTGACAGTTCCATCTATGGAAAAACTCTGCTTGTTTATTGGGAGCAGGGGATGGGTGACGTCATCCAGTTTATACGTTATGTGCCTTTTCTGGAAAGAAAGGGTGCGAAGGTTATAGTTTCGGTCCCTCAGCCACTTGAGCGTTTGGCTCAATCAATCAGTAAACATGTGCAGATTGTGGGGCCGGATGAAAGCGGCGTCGCCTATGATGTCAGTTGCTCTATCTTATCTCTTCCCTTGGCACTTGTGAGCCAACTTGGTGGAAATATTCCGGCTTCCATTCCGTATCTGTATCCAGAAAAACAGAATATTGAGGAATCTGCGCTTTGGCTGCCAGATTGGCCTGGTTTACGTGTTGGCATAGTCTGGGCGGGAGAAAATCGTCCCCGTCGTGGCTACAATTATCGGAGCCGTTCAATCAATCTCAACGGTTTCCGCCCTATCATTGAAGTTCCTGGCGCGTGTTTCATCAATTTGCAGTTCGGGCAACGACGAGAAGAATTGAAAAACTGGGCTGGACCGGAAATTTTTGATCCGATGGATCATGTCGAAGATATGGAAGATACGGCAGCTATTATTGCTCATCTGGATCTTGTGATTACGGTCGACACGTCTGTTGCACATTTGGCCGGCGCTATGGGAAAGCCGGTCTGGATGCTGACGAGAAGCGATTGTTGCTGGCGTTGGCAGGAGAACCGTGATGACAGTCCATGGTATCCGACCATGAGAATTTTCCGTTCTCAACCAGGCAGTCTCAGCCATGCCGTGAATTTGGCGGCGGCGGTTCTTCCCAAATTTATTGCTGAACATGCCGGGCAGAAACAGTTTTCTGAAGTGGAGTGAGCAACAATGAACTATGGTTTGAAGCGTTATAATCAAAACACAGCCAATGCCATGTCACCGCGTCAGGTTGAAAGTATGGCGTTTGGACAGACGATCGCGCTGCTAAAAAATGCGTCGGATCATAAAAAGAGAATTCATGCTCTTTCCATGAATCAGAAGCTTTGGTCTGCCGTTTTGCGTGAGGTGGGCATGGAGAGTAACGATACGCCTGAAGTAGTGAAAAATGATCTGCTCAAACTGGCTGTATGGTCTACACGATATAGTATCCGCGCCATGTTGCACGATTTGCCGCTGAAGCCCTTGATTGATGTGAACCAGGATATGTTGGACGGCCTGCGTGATACCTCTTCAGCAAAAACGGTTGATCCATCACAGCAGGGAAATTTCAAACTCTCTGTCGCTTAAAAGAATTTTTGTTCTTGGCTATGAAATGAGAGAGTTTTCATCGCTGCAAGCTTCACGAAGGGCGTTCACAAACTTCCCGACCAGCGGTGCCGGATGACCTTTTAGGAGCGCGATGGCCAGTGTTGCCGTCGGGGCAGGGGGGGTGATCGGATGAAAGGTCACGCCGCCTGCATGAATCTGCGAAAGTGATTGGGGTACGACTGAAACGCCAAGACCTGCGGCAACTAGCGGAACAGTTGCTGCGATCTGGGGTGCCTGTTGTCCCATGCGCGGGGTGAAGCCCGCATGTTGGCAGGCTGACAGAATAGCATCGTGAAAACCCGGACCTAGTTCCCGTGGGAAGATGATCAGCGGTTCGTTCGCCAGCATTTCCAGTCTGATGGCGCCGTCTTTTTCATGCGCATGGCCATTGGGAAGAGCCACAACCGTCGGTTCATCAAAAAGCGGATAAACAGCGAGGTCCTCGTCATCTGGAACAGGTGGTCGGACGATAGCAACATCAACGCGTCGTTCATGCAGTGCTACAGAGAGGGCAGGTGTATTGCTCTCTTCAAAGGAAACGCTGACTTCTGGCCACGCCTCCCGAAAGCGTCTGATTGTTCGGGGAATCATGGGGAGCAGAGGAACCGCACCGGCAAGGCCCACCCGCAAATGCCCGCGTTCACCGCGCGACAGACCCTGCGCGAAACTGCAGAAATCCTCTCCCATCGAAAGAATGGTTTGTGCATGTCCGAGGAGCGCGGTTCCGATATCAGTCAGCTCGACCCCGCGCGTCAGTCTATGAAACAATGTCACGCCCAACTGTTTTTCGAACTGTCTGATCTGCTGGCTCAGAGGGGGCTGTTCCATTCCCAGAGCCATGGCGGCTTTTGTAAAACTGCCATGTTCGGCAACGGCCACGAAATATCTCAGTTGCCTTAATTCCATCAGTCTGTTTCCAAATGAGCGTGGTCTTGATTGACAAAAAACACGTTTTCGCTTAGGAGCGCGAACCATTGCCGGGAACGTGGACGGACCGGCCGTCGTTCGGGGTATATGCTCCCCCGCGACGGTAATACGGGACGCGCCCGCTTCAGTCCGTGTTGGGTTGGAGACTACCGGCGTCACAGGCGAAAGCAAGTCGCAAGACTTTGGTTCGCTGTTTTTGAAAAAGGTAGAGCGCGCACTATGAGCAAGCGCCTTGAGAGCAAGTACAAGATTAACCGTCGCCTTGGTGTAAACCTTTGGGGCCGCGCCAAGTCTCCGGTGAATCGCCGCGAATACGGCCCGGGTCAGCACGGTCAGCGCCGTAAGGGCAAGCCTTCCGACTTCTCCGTCCAGCTGATGGCGAAGCAGAAGCTGAAGGGTTACTACGGCAACATCAGCGAAAAGCAGTTCCGTAAATATTACGAAGAGGCCGTCCGCCGTAAGGGTGACACCTCCGAGAACCTGATCGGTCTTCTGGAGCGTCGTCTGGACGCCGTTGTGTATCGCCTGAAATTTGCGGTCACACCGTTCGCTGCACGTCAGTTCGTCAACCATGGCCACGTGCTGGTTAACGGCAAGAAAGTGAACATTCCGTCCTACCTCGTTCGCGAGGGCGACGTGATTGAAGTTCGCGAAAAGTCAAAGCAGCTTGCTGTTGTGCTTGACGCTGCCCAGAGCGGCGAACGCGATGTGCCGGAATATATGGAAGCCGATCATCGTCAGATGAAGGGTTCGTTCGTGCGCACCCCGACACTGTCTGATGTTCCTTATCCGGTGCAGATGGAACCGAACCTCGTGGTCGAGTTCTACTCTCGCTGATTTCAGACATATCCGGTTCATCTTGGGTGGCCGGATTGTTTTTCTCGAACGCCGGGCGGAGACATTCTCTGTCCGGCGTTCCTGTTTTCATCCGCCAGAAAGCGTTTCAGAAGCCGACATCATGACAGAAAGAAACGACGGATCCGCCTCTTTGTCCTCTCTTGCTGGCGAAATCAGTCGGCGCCGCACTTTCGCAATCATCTCTCACCCTGACGCCGGTAAGACAACGCTGACCGAGCGGATCCTTCGCGCTGGTGGGGCGATTCAGCTTGCGGGGAATGTGCGGGCCAAAGGCGAACGACGCCGCACCCGTTCGGACTGGATGGGGATTGAGCGGGAGCGTGGCATTTCCGTCGTCACGTCCGTGATGACATTTGAATATGGTGGATGTGTCTTCAATCTGCTCGACACACCTGGCCATGAAGACTTCTCGGAAGATACCTACCGCACACTCACGGCGGTTGACGCTGCTGTCATGGTGATCGATGCGGCGAAAGGTATCGAAGACCGGACGCGCAAACTGTTTGAAATCTGTCGGCTGCGCGACATTCCGATTGTCACGTTCATCAACAAGATGGACCGTGAGTCGCGGGACGCATTCGAACTGCTGGACGAAATCTCTTCCTCGCTGGCTCTGGATACGACGCCTTTGACCTGGCCGATTGGTCGTGCTGCGACCTTTATCGGCACGTATGATATCCGGACGGGTGAGGTCCATACGACCGTTCCGGTCGACGAGACTGATCCGCGTATGGTGCAGGTGAGGGAAGAACTGGAACTGGTGGAAGCGGCTCTTCCGCCATTCGATAAAGAGGCATTTGATGAAGGGCACCTCACGCCAGTGTTCTTCGGTAGCGCCATGAAGGAAATCGGCGTCACGGACCTTCTGGATGCCATGGTCGCCTTCGGGCCGCCTCCGCGCGCGCAGGCCACTGAGAATGAAATGATCTCGGCAGATGCCTCGCAGATGACGGCGCTGGTCTTCAAGATTCAGGCCAACATGGACCCGAATCACCGAGATCGCATCGCCTTCGCGCGTGTCTGTTCAGGCAAGCTGACACGCGGGATGCGCCTTACGAACACGCGAACCGGAAAAAGCTTCGTGCTGCATACGCCGCAGTTCTTCTTCGCGCGTGACAGGCAGTTGGCGGAGGAGGCGTATGCGGGTGACGTTGTCGGTATTCCCAATCACGGCACGCTGCGCATTGGCGATACACTGACCGAAGGGGAATCGATCCGCTTTACTGGCGTTCCGCATTTCGCACCGGAAATTCTCCGTCGCGTGCGTCTTGACGATGCGATGAAGGCCAAAAAACTTCGCCAGGCGCTCACGGAACTCGCGGAAGAGGGTGTGGTTCAGCTGTTCCGCCCACAGGACGGGGCGCAGCCTATTGTGGGTGTGGTGGGAACACTTCAGCTGGATGTGCTTCAGCAGCGGCTGAAGGGTGAATATGGCGTGACGATTGGTTTTGATTCTACGCCATTTTCTCTGGCACGCTGGATCACGGGTGATCGCGCCAGAATGGAAGACTTTATGGCGGCCAATCGGTCTTCGATGGCGGATGATCTGGATGGGGATCCCGTGCTGCTCGCCAGTTCAGCATTCATGATGCGCCGGACCGAAGAGATGAACCCGGAACTGAAGTTCCACGATATCAAGCAGATCGGTCTGGCGGTCGGGGAATGATTTTGGGAAATCCGGCTTGTCAGACGAGACCGTGTTCAGTTTATTATTGTTCATTATGTTGAACACGATCCCGTATCTCGGATATACGCGATTCTTGTGATCGCCGTCAAGGACAGTCGTGAGCATAAGAATGAAAGAAAATGAGTCTGTTCCGGCCCTCCGGCGCGCTGTAAAAATTCTCGATCTCGTGGCCCACCATGATACGCCTCTGAATGCCGCTTCCGTAGCGCGGTTGCTGGATCTTCCAAGAAGTTCAGCTCACGGACTTGTTAGCGTGATGACGGAGCTGGGGCTGCTGGAAGCACCCTCCGGGCACAATGGCGGCTACCGTTTGGGACGGCGGCTTCTCGACTGGGTAGTGCAGGTCAGCCCCCATCAGGACATTCTGAACGCCTTTCACCAGCTTGTTGGGGAACATCCGGAACTGGGCGCCTACACTGTCAGCCTGAGCACGCTTGATGGTGACGATGTTGTCTACGTCGCCAGCCGGGCCAATGAGAAAGGTTTTGGCGTCCATTACAATGTCGGGTTGCGCCTGCCAGCCATGTACACCGCCACCGGCATGGCTCAGCTTGGAGCGATGGACTCGATCTCCTTTCGTAAATGGCTGACGCTTTATCCGCTCTCCTCATGGCCGGCTCCCCCATCGGCGGCGGGCTCTTTGACGGCGGCATCGGTGATGGATGACATCGCGTCTGTCCGACAAAAGGGATACGCCGTCGATGATGAGCAGATTCAGGCGGGTGTGTGGTGTTTCGCGGCCCCTGTGCACGATGTGACAGGGGCGGTGGTGGCGGGATTGGGCGTCAGTCAGCCAAAACCGAAAAGCGGCCATGAAAAAGAAGCGGAGTCCATTGGACGACTGGTCGTTTCTCTCTCGCACACGCTTTCCCTGCGGCTGGGTTATCGCGGCTGAAAGGCTGTCTCTGGCGAGTGACACCCTCTCAGACTAGACTGCCTTC
Organism: Acetobacter sp.; assembly: GCF_047721705.1. Lineage (GTDB taxonomy): Bacteria > Pseudomonadota > Alphaproteobacteria > Acetobacterales > Acetobacteraceae > Acetobacter. Next base: position 28,454 of record NZ_JBDNXK010000012.1, read on the forward strand.
CATGATGAAGCATGGATTTCTGAATTCGGCCGCTTGGCGGAAACAAAAGCAAGGCTACCTGTATGGTGGTCTTGCGGTCTGTCTGTCCTTGATGGGGCTATTGATTGCGGTGCCTCCGGCCCAAGCCGAAGATATACCAGCGCCAACTTTCCTGGTGCCATCTGCGCCAGCAAATGGTGGCCAACTGGCGGCGAAATATACGGTCTATTCTCACTGGCTGCCCGTGATGACGGTCAAGACGGATTTCCGTCTGACTCCGCATACATATGACGTTGATCTGCTTGCTCATGCTGAAGGGCTTTTCAGCCTGTTCACCCGGCTGAACGTGGAGTCCGTGGTGCACGGGGCCGTCAATGGCCCAAATGTCATGCCGGCCCGTTATGACAGCAGTGGCTGGAGCCGCCACGCGCAGAGGCATGTCATTGTCGATTATACACAAACAGTGCCGCTGCTTGTGCTTCAGGATCCTCCGGAAACAGACCGTGAAAAAGTGCCGGAGAATATGCTTCACGGCACTGCCGACATTCTCTCCACCATGACGAAGCTGCTGATTCAAATAGGTTCGACAGGCAAGTGCGATGGAACGTTCAACATCTTTGACGGCATGCGCCTGACCCGTTTCATCATGCACAATGACGGCGTTGAAATGCGTGAGGACGTTTCACACAGCAAAAAAGTGCCAAGTCTCCGCTGTGGCTTCACGGGGTATCAGGTTGCTGGCTTCATCATCGGCCATAAAGCGAAGACATTGCGCGAACCGCATTCGGGGATGCTCTGGTTCGAGAATGTCGAGGGGTTTGGTCCGGTGCCGGTCAGGGCCGTGATGGAACATCCCAATGTTGGCAAGCTCACGGTTGATCTGGATGAGGTGAAACTCATCCAGAAATAGACTGTGTCGAAGAGGGTTAGCCGTCAGCGAGCCCAAGCACTTCGGTGGCTTCCTTCACGACATCTCCCAGAACACCGGGCGCGAAAGGCGAGACAAGACCAGCGTCTGCGACCAACTGCGTAAAGGCTGCTGCGCCGCCTTTGGCGCACAGTCCTTCGTATGCTTTCATCGCCGCAGGCTCGTCCCTTCGTGACTGGAGCCACAACTGCATCGCGCAGCAGAGTGCCAGCGTGTAGTCGATATAATAGAACGGGTTGCGGTAAATGTGTCCCTGCGCCTGCCAGCGGCCACCTTTGGCCGGGTAGGCGAGATCCCCATAATCCCGCCAGGGCATATAGTGCTGTTCCAGCCTGCACCATGTTTCATGCCGCTCGGCTGGTGTCATCTCCGGTCGGGCATACACTTCATGCTGGAAATGATCGACACAGACCCCATAGGGAAGGAAGCTCAGGGAACTGATCAGGTGCATGCGCCGGAATCTGTCGGCGGCTCCGTCTTCAACCATGAGTTCCATATGAGGCCATGTAAGAAACTCCAGCCCCATGGAATCGATTTCAGCGGCTTCCATCGTCGGCCAGAGTTCATCAATGGTCGGTAGGTCACGGCTGCGCCAGTTCTGATAGGCATGCCCCATCTCATGGGTAAAGACACTGATATCACCGTGCGTACCGTTGAAGTTCGCGAAGATGAACGGCATGCCCACATCTGGGAAGGCTGTGCAGAAACCGCCTCCGGCCTTGCCGTCGCGGTTCTTGAGATCGAGATATCCTCCCTCGACCATTTCCCGGAAAAATGGCCCCAGACCGCCGCCCATGCGGTCGAACATGGTTTGGGCACGCTCGATCAGAAGGTCATATCCTCCTGCCGGTTTGGGATTGCCCTTGGGATCGATGAAGTTCTCATCCCAGTATTTCACGGAGTCCCAGCCCATCTCGGCGCGACGCTGTTCAAGAAGGGAAGCGATGAGAGGCGTGACATGCTTCGCGACTTCATCACGGAAGCGGGCCACATCCTCGGGTGTGTAATCAACCCGACGCAGACGACGGTAA
>NZ_JBDNXK010000012.1:30401-46909 GCF_047721705.1 Acetobacter sp.
CGTGTAGGTTTCAAAGCCACGCGGGCGGGCCATATCGGTGCGTAGTGTGACGAGACGAGCGTAGAGATCGTCCAGCGTGTCGCCGTTCTGCTCGAAAAACGCCCATCGCGCCTGTTCTGCCTCGTGCCGGATCGCGCGGTCGGCATGTTCCAGCCATGGAGCCAGTCCGGACAGGTTGACCGTTTCTCCCTGAATTTGGACCCGGGCTGAGGCGAGAAGGGCCGTGTATTCGCCTGTGAGCCTGGCCTCTTCCTCCAGCGCAGTTTCGATGCGCGTGTCGAAAGTGGTGATGTCACTTTCCCAAAGAGCAACGACATGTGGCCCAAGGATTTTCCGCACATTTTCCACGCATTCAGGGGAAAGGAAGCGTTTCTTGAGCGCGACTTCATGCGCCGTGGCTTTGGGGAAAATATGATCCGCGTAATCCCGGTCGGTTTTGGCGGATTCATCTGTGGTGTTCTGAGCAAAGCGCAGATGGACCAGAGCGGCCCAACTATCGAGCGTGCGCCGTTCACGATCAAAACGCGCCAAGGCCTGAGACACGTCCTGAGCATCCAGCAATGCAGAAACTGCACCAAATCCGGAAGCAAGACTGTTCACGGTGGGACGGGCAAAGGAGAGGGAGGAAAAGCTCTGGGTCATGCAGGCATCGTGCATCGTGTCAGACGTGTCGTCCATCCCATCTTTGGATGGAGGTTGACCATATTACTTATTTTAATGGTTAGGCCCGACACTGAGGGGGAGCTGTAAATTATTCTGCCAGGAGAGGTCATCATGTGTGCCGTTAACGGATGTTGCGGAAGCTATGGATGACCCTGTCTGCTGTGACGGACACGGAGGAGGTAGGAGCAGAGTGGTGTGCGCCTTCCTTCATTGACGTAGCCAGTGCTTGCTCGCGTTACCAGATGGCGAAACCTTTTCCTTATCTCGTTCTGGATAATCTTTTTGACACGAACGATCTTCAGGAAATCATTGAAAAAATAAAGGAAGTTTCGGCTCAGTCGTGGGAACCGCACTACACGCAGCTGCAGAAAAAACGTGTGATCCAGCGTGAAGCCGATATGCCCTGTGCTGTGGCTGAGTATTTTCGGCAGGTGCATTCAGCGGCTTTTTGCCATTTTCTTAAACAGGTGACAGGTGAGGTCGCTCTTGTTGCCGATCCCGAACTCTGGGGTGGTGGCGTGCATGAGGTGGATTCAAACGGTCACTTTGAAATTCACGTTGATTTTCAGGTGCACCCGATAAAAAGAATGAAAAATACTGTTGTCGTCATCACCTATCTTAATCCCGAATGGGAGGAGGGGGATGGAGGCGAACTGGAATTATGGGATGCCAGAACGCGACGGAGAGAAGTCAGGATAGCGCCCCTCTTCGGGCGCACGCTCATCATGAGTCAGTCGTCCATCGCCTTACATGGCTATCCATCGCCTTTGAAAAGCGGGAAACGGCGCGCGCTGATTTCTTATTTCTACCGTCCAGCACAGACTTCTTCTGACCCGTTTCTGACAAATACGCATTATCTGCGCCACACGGGTCTGCCTTTGGACCGTCAGATCCACATGCTGCTGCGTGATCACCTGCCGCAACCGGTGATCAGTGCCCTCAGGCATGTGCAGTCACGCCTCGTGCATCGTTGGAAGCAGCGAGGGTGACCGTTCTTTCAGACGAGTGAAGCGATGAAACGTTTCAGGCGAGCGCAGGCTTCCGTCAGTGCTTCGTCTGAGGTAGCGCATGACAGGCGCAGATACGGCGCCATACCAAACGCGCTGCCCGGCACTGTCGCCACATGGGCTTCATCGAGAAACGCCAGAGCAAAATCGGTGTCGGTTTCCAGAACGCGACCGGAAGATGTTTTACGTCCCAGAAACGCACCGATGCCCGGATAGACATAGAACGCCCCAGCAGGCATGGCGCAGCTCAGGCCCGGAATGTCGCGGAGGGCGGAGACCATCAGATTGCGACGCCGCTCATACGTCGCCACCATGTCGTGAATCAGATCGGGTGGACCATCAAGAGCGGCAGCGGCGGCGGCCTGCGCCACTGTGCAGACACCGGATGTTGCATTGCTTTGAACTGCGCGCATTGCAGCGATGAGGCGCTTTGGGCCACCGGCATATCCGACGCGCCAGCCGGTCATGGCATACGCCTTCGCAACACCGTTCATCGTCAGGATACGGTCTCGCAGATCGGGGGCAATCGCTGCGAACGATGTGAAACGGTTTCCATCGAACACGAGATGTTCGTAGATTTCGTCAGAAAGAATCCAGACATCCGGATATTTCCGGAGCACGTCCGCTATGCCCTCCAAATTCTCGCGGGAGCAGAGTCCTCCGGTGGGATTGTTCGGGAAATTCAGCACCAGCCATTTTGTGCGGGGGGTCATGGCTGCGGCAAGACGCTCTGGTTTCAGGCTGAAACCATCGGCTTCATCACAGACTGGATGCACCGGAACGCCGCCAAACATGCGGGCGATCAACGGGTAGCTGACCCAGTAGGGCGCGGGGACAACAACTTCGTCACCCGGATTGATGGATGCCATGAATGCATTGAAAATGACCTGCTTGCCGCCATTGCAGACAAGCAGTTCGTCGCCGCTGAATTCCAGCCCGTTTTCCCGTTTGAACTTGCGGGTGATGGCCGCTTTGAGTTCCGGGGTGCCGTCGACTGGTGGATATTTGGTTTTGCCCGCCAGCGCTGCTTCATGCGCCGCTTCGATGGCGGCAGGCGGTGTTGCAAAATCAGGTTCACCCAGCGCGAGGGAGATGACCTCATATCCCTGTGCTTTCAGTTCTCTTGCCCGACGCGCCATCTCAATGGTCGCGGGAGCAGGGAGGCCTTCAAGTCTTTTGGCGAGTGTCGGTCCGGCGGCGTCATTCATGGCAGTATCGCCTTTCCTTCTTAGCTCAGGCTGGCGCAGAAGCGCTGGATGCGGGAGCAGGCTTCCCGCAGGCTTTCCGTGTCGGTCGCATAGGATACGCGGAAATGTCCGGCGAACATGAAAGCCGAACCGTGCACGGCGGCGACACCTTCCTCATCCAGCAGAGCGGTCACGAAGGCCTCGTCCGTGTCGATCACCACGCCTTTCTGTGTGCGTTTGCCGAAGCAGCCGCTCATTGACGGGAACACATAAAATGCGCCTTCGGGACGTCCGCACTGAAGGCCGCTCGCCTGATTGAGCATCGACACGACGAGATCGCGGCGCTCGCGATAGGTGGCGCACATGCTGTCGATGAAATCCTGCGGGCCAGTGAGCGCTTCCAGCGCAGCGGCCTGAGCGATGGAGCAGGGATTGGAGGTGGACTGTCCCTGCAATTTGTTCATCGCCTTGGTCAGTTCGACCGGCGCGCCAGAAAAACCAATGCGCCAGCCGGTCATGGCATACGCCTTGGAGACACCGTTCATGGTGACAGTACGGTCGCGCAGACGTGGTTCGACCTGCACGATGGTTGCAGGCTTGAAGCCGTCATAAACCAGCTTGTCATAGATATCGTCTGTGAAGATCCACACATTCGGATGCTTCAGCAGGATGTCACAGAGCGGGCGCAGATCTTCGGCGGAATAGGTCGCGCCGGTTGGATTGCACGGTGAATTCAGGAAGAACCATTTGGTCTTCGGTGTGATCGCCGCTTCCAGTTCGCTCGCCGTGAGCTTGAAACCGTTTTCCGCGCGGCAGGGAACAACAACGGGAATACCGTCGGCCAGCGCCACGATGTCCGGGTAGGATACCCAGCACGGTGCGGGGATGATGGCCTCGTCACCTTTGTTGATGGTTGAGACCATCGCGTTATAGATCACCTGCTTGCCGCCGGTGGAAACGATGATTTCTTCCGGCTTGTAATCCAGCCCGGAATCCAGACGAAAGCGCTCGGCGACCGCAGCGCGTAGGGCGGGGGTGCCAGCGACATCGGTATATTTGGTCTGCCCCGCTTCAATGGCCTTTATCGCTGCGGCCTTGATGTTGGCGGGTGTATCGAAATCGGGTTCTCCTGCCGAGAGACTGATGATGTCCCGGCCTGCCGCCTTGAGCGCACGCGCTTTTGCCGTAATGGCAATCGTCTGGCTCGGACTGATCTTGTTCAGGCGGTCGGCGATGAAAGACATGGAATTGTGTCCCGGGAGAAGAAATCCGGTCAGGCTATGTCAGGCCTTCCGGCAGTCGGCCCCACGCCGACGGGGCGGGAAGATAGAAGGTTTTTCCCCAATACGGAACAGTCCCACGAGAATAACCGCGCCGGAAGGGCTCCTGAAGTATGGATATGGCAAAAGCCGGGAGGAATGATTTCCTCCCGGCTCCTGCTGGACAGGGTGTGAAAAACACTGTCGCGAACGTGTGATTACGACTGCGGACGGTGATCCCACGCATTGCCGACCGGCCAAGCCGCCTGCGCGTAGACCTGACCGTAACCGTGCACTTCCGAAAGGAAAGTCCGGTCGCCATCAAGTTCGATCTTCACGGTTGGTGCCAGTGTGGCGCCAATCCGGAAAGTGGCCGGATCGTTGGGATCGGTGCCTTCGGCAGGCAGCGTGTCGATGAAGGCCTGCACGTAGCCTTCGGGGTCAACAAAGTGTGAGTAGGTTTCGTAAGGCGCACTTGAAGGATTGCCGAGCACGAGACCTGACCCGTTCAGGGGTTTGTAGGGACCGAACAGACCGTTCTCCGACACAAAGCCATACACGCCATCCGGTCCGGCCAGATCGCCGCTGTATGTACTGTGGTGACTGATGGTGAACAGATAGGTCATCCCACCACTGAAGACGATGTGCGGACGTTCCATCTGATCGTTCACGCCAAGGGCGGTCACGAGCGGATCAAGCTGCGTCCAGCGGGCAGTGGAGAAGTCGCCCTTTTTGTAGGCACCGTCATCAAGAACGGCGATGCCGATGGAGGCTGCGCCGTACTGTGCGCCAGCATTCACGCTGTAGCCCGGTGGCAGAATGCCCTGCTCTTCGCTGCCAATCGTGAACTCACCACGCATCCCTGCGACGTTGCTTTCATACAGGCAGTAAACACGACCGTCGGCCGGGTTCACAAACGGGTGCGGATCGCGGAAATCGAAATATTCGTCCTGCTGGGAATTGGCGTTGTGAATGCCATCAGCGGAGAACATTTCCGTCGTGGTCTCGAAGCCACCGAACCAGACACCGTTTTCATCAGCGAAAATCTGACCGGTGGAGACGGACGGCACGGACTGGTTGACCGGAGAGTCCGCTTCGGACGTGTAGAACATGTCCACAACATTGCCCGTGCCTTCGCGCATGACCAGTCCGCCGGACCATTCATGCGGGCGTAGGTCAGCCGTCGTCTGGAGAAGGCGACCGCCCCACTGCCAGTCTGCGCCGTTTCCTGTGCGGGAATACCAGTAACCGATATAGGCGCGATTATTGCGGCTATGCCATTCGTCATAAATGTTGGTGTTCGTAAGATCGATCTTGTCGACCGCGAGTGACCAGATGACATGCCAGCCCTTGAAAGTCACAGTCTGGCCGTGGATGTTTCGCAGGGCGCCTGTGTCCCAGATCATTACCGATTCATCCATGGTCGGAAAGTTCTGATCAATGACCGGCATGGTGGTCGTCGGATCGTCAGCGTGGACTTTGAGTGCGTCGGCAATCGTCCACCGTGACGTATAAGAAGTCATGTAAATCCAGCTTTATTTATAATTGAAATGCGCCGAGGCCCCGACGCGCTGGATAATGACTGTCCTTATGGTGAAAGGGAGATTCTCTTTCGTTTTTTATTGAATGCCACGGAATCCGAACATGAATCCGTTCAGCTTCCCCGATAGGTTGTGTAGCCAAAGGGTGAGACCAGCAGTGGCACATGATAATGCGCACGCACTTTTCCCGCTTTTGGTTCCGCGACACCGAAAACGACTGGAACCGTGTCGATGAAAGGTGGATCGCTGAGTTCCACGTCATTGCGTCGGAAGTAGGGGGCCACGGCAAATTCCAGCCGGTAACTCCCGGGTTCCAGTTCGCCGACCTCGGAAATTTCGGGGCAGCGACCGTCTGCGTTGGTGACGCCGGAAAATAGGACCGTATCCCCACGCCAGAGCGTGATAGCCATGCCGGCTGCGGGCAGGCCTGACACCTGATCCAGAACGTGAGTGGATAATGTGCTCATGAGTCAGCTTCCAGTTTCTTCAACACATCGTCACAGCGGATAGCTGCAATTTTGTCGATTTCAGTCAACGCGGCCGCCCGTTCCTGCTCCGGCGTGTTATGAGTCCGTCGCGCCATTTCGGACAGGATATGATCCTTCTCGCTGAGCCGGACACAGATAATGAACGGCATGGAGAATTTGGAACGATAGGCATCATTCAGAGCGGTGAACTGTTTGTGTTCCGCAGGCGTCAGGCGATCCAGTCCGGCGGAAGCCTGCTCATTCTGCGACGCCGTGGTGAGGCTTTCATCCACTCCTACACGCCGCGCGAGTTCCGGGTGCTCCCGGATCAGCACCATCTGCTGCTCTGGGGACGCGGAGGCAACAACATTCTGAAAAGCTGAGAGCAGTTCAGCCTTGTCCAAAAAGGGTCGATGCTCCCATGCTTTTTCGGCAATCCATGGTGAATGTTCGTAAAGTGCGCCGAACAGTGCCGTAAAAGTGGGAAGATCCAGTACGTTTATGCGGTCTATGGTATTCATGCCGGATGCACTGCCAGCCAGTGCCGTGCGATGTCGATGCGCCGCGCGACCCACACCCGCTCATGCTTCATCACATGGTCGAGGAACCGCGCCACCGCCCGCGCCCTGCCGGGACGCCCGGCAACGCGGCAATGCAACCCGACTGACATCATGCGTGGCTGGGTCTCGCCTTCTTCCCAGAGCTGATCGAACGTGTCGCGCAGATAACGGTAGAACTGCTCGCCTTCCGTAAAACCATTGAGCGCCACGATCTTCATGTCATTCACGTCGAGCGTGTAAGGCACGATCAGTTGCGGACGTCCCGTCACTTTTTCCCATGTGCGGTCGTAGTAGGGAAGGTCGTCCGCATAGGAGTCAGCGTCGTAAACGAAGCCACCTTCCTCGGCGACGAGACGCGCCGTGTTCGGGCTGGTGCGTCCCTGATACCACCCCAAAGGCCGGGCGCCTGTCAGCGCCGTCTGAAGTGCGATGGCCTTGGCGATGTGCGCCCGTTCAATGTCCTCCGGCACATCCTGATAATCGATCCACCGCAGACCATGTGAGGCAATTTCCCAACCGGCCTTCATCATCGCATGCACGGCTTCAGGATTGCGGGCCAGCGCCTCGGCCACGCCGAACACCGTCACCGGCAGGCCGCGTTCCGTAAACAGGCGCTGAAGCCGCCAGAACCCCGCGCGGGAGCCGTATTCATACAGGCTTTCCATCGCCATCGCCCGCGCGCCGGGGATGGGGCGCGCACCAACCATCTCGGACAGGAATGCCTCCGATCCGGCATCCCCATGCAGAACGCTGTTTTCGCCGCCTTCCTCGTAATTGATGACGCACTGCACGGCAACACGCGCTGATTCGGGCCACTCCGGGTCTGGCGGGTTCGCGCCGTAACCCACCATGTCGCGGGGATAGTCGTTCATGCGTCGTGTGCTTTCAGGGCATCGGGAAGTACATGGTTCCATGCGACCAACGCTGCATCCACGCCCGCACCGCGCGGTGTGGCATAGCCTTCCGCGGCCAGAACGCTTTCCAGCGCACCAAGCGTCAGCAGCACCTTGTGCTTCATGGCGTTGTACCCCATCGCGCCAATCCGCCAGATCTTTCCGGCCAAAGGCCCAAACGCCGTGCCGATCTCGATCTCGAAATCCTCGCGCATCCGGCGACGCACGGCCTCGCCATTCACACCATCCGGAATCCACACGCCGGTCACGTTCGTCATACGGTATTCGTCGTGGCCGAATACTTTCAGCCCCAGCGCCCGGAGTCCTGCCGTTATGGCGGCTCCAGCGGCGCGATGACGGTCGAAACGGTTCTTCAGACCTTCTTCCAGCATCACTCGTCCGCACTCACGTGCGCCGTAAAGCATGGTCGTCGCTTCGGTATGGTGGTTCAGACGCTTCTCCGACCAGTAATCCATGACCATGGCCAGATCGAAGTAGTTGGAGCTGATCCGCGCCCCATAACCATCGTCGGCATCCGCGCCGCGAATACCTTTTTCCACGTGACGACGGCTAAAGATATGCTCGGCAGCGCGGTCGGAAATCGTGATGGGTGAGGAGCCCGGCGGGCCGCCCATGCACTTCTGAAGTCCTGCCGTGACGATATCCAGACCGCAGCCGTCCACATCCACCGGCATGCCGCCGAGAGTGGCGGTCGCATCGACATAGGACAGCACATCATACTTGCGGCAGAGTTCGCCCAGCCCTTCAAGCGGCTGAGCCGTCGTGGTGGAGGTGTCGCCGTGGATACAGGCGAAGACACGCGGCTTGTGTTCCTTGAAGGCGGCTTCGATGGCGTCCAGAGAAGCGACTTCGCCCCATTCCAGATCAATCGTGCGGATGTCAGCGCCAATCCGCTCCGCGATCTCGGACAGCAGCAGCCCGAACCGGCCCGCGCGTACGATCAGCACTGTCATGCCGGGTTCCAGCAGCGAGACCAACGCCGCCTCGATACCCGCGCGAGCCGTGCCGTCGATCAGGAACGTCCAGCGGTTCCGCGTCATGAACACTTCGCGATAGAGTTCCATCGTCTCGTTCATGTAGGTCGTCATCTCGGGATCGAACTGCCCGAGCATGTCCGCACTCATCGCCCGCAGCACACGCGGATGGACGTTGACCGGCCCGGGTCCCATCAACAGACGCTGCGGCGGATCGATCTGGCCGAAAACTGGCACGGTCATGAAAAATGTCTCCCTTGGGTCTTGCTGTAATCTTCGGCAAAGAGTCGGACGAAACGGGTCAAAGCGACAATGGCGTCATTCACATCCGCAGGCAGCACGGCCTCGGCCGGATTGTGGCTGATGCCTTTCTCACAGCGGATGAACAGCATAGACATCGGAGCCAGCCGCGCCATGATCATGGCGTCATGCCCCGCACCACTGACCAGCACGCGCGCAGGCTGGCCGGTCACGTCCTGCACGGCTGCTTCCATCAGCGCCATGAGATGCGGATTACATGGCGAAGGATTGAGATTTTCGCGCGGTATGATCTCGATCTCCACATCACGACGTTCCGAAATCTCCTTCAGGGCCGCAAGAATCTCGTCCACCGCCCTGTCGCGTGTCGCAATGGTTCCTGCACGGGCATCAATGGTGAACGTCACATCCCCCGGCACGACATTCGTCACGCCCGGCCATGTCCGCAGCGAACCGACCGTCGCCACAAGCCCGTCGCGATCCCCACCGGCCACGCCAATGCGCTCAATCGCCAGCACCATCTCCGACGCCGCCGTCAGCGCGTCCCGCCGTAGCGACATCGCCATCGTGCCGGCGTGGCCCGCCATACCATGCAGTCTGATCTCGAAACGTCGCTGCGCCGCAATGCCGCTCACCACGCCGAGCGACCGTCCTTCGGCTTCCAGAACAGGCCCCTGCTCAATATGCGCCTCGACATAAGCCAGCACGCCGTCTTTCCCGCGTTTCGCCGCTGCCATGCCGCGCGGCGTCAGGCCCACACGCGCTAATGCCTGCTCGACGGTGACGCCATCGACATCACGCAATTCCGCAAAAGCAGCGACAGGATCATCTTCTTCCAGAACACCGGCAATGGCGCGAGTCGTCAGCATGGTGATGGGAAAGCGCGATCCTTCCTCATCCCCGAACCCAACGATCTCAATGGCGAACGGAAAGCGCTCGCCTCGCTCATGAAATCCGGCCACCACTTCCAGCGCCGCAATCACGCCGAGCATGCCGTCGTAACGACCACCGTCGCGCACCGAGTCCAGATGCGAGCCGAACAGAAGGGCAGGCGCATCCGGCGTGCTGCCCTCATAGCGTCCGATCAGGTTGGCGGCGGCATCCTGCCGCACCGTCATGCCCGCCTGACGCATCCAGTTCGAAATGGCCTCGACCGTGGCGATAAAGCCCGGCCCAAGCCACGGGCGATAGAGCAGCCCCACATCGTCGCTGAACGGCGGTTCGCCAAGCACATCGCATCGCGCAACGGCGCGTTCTCCCGGTGTGGGCTTCGTCTCTACCATGCCGCGATGCCGCCATCGCTGCGTGGATCAGTCGCGCCTTCGATCACGCCATCCGGATGACGGACCAGCGCTCCAGCATGTCCCATCATGGACGTGAACGGCGCGACCCGTTCGATGGCATGTCCTGCTGCACCAAGCTGCGCGATCAGTTCTGGCGCGAACCGGTCCTCATATTTCAGGGTCACGCTTTCCTGTCCCCATGTGCGCCCCAGCAGCCAGCGCGGCGCGGTGACGGCGGCCTGAAGACCCATGCCGTAACGGGCATAACGCGAGAACACGGCGGCCTGCGTCTGCGGCTGTCCTTCGCCGCCCATCGTGCCGTACACCATCACCCGCCCGTCGTCGAAGCGGGCGGCAGCGGGGTTCAGCGTATGGAACGGCTTGCGACCCGGCTTCAGCGCATTCCAGCCCTCTTCTTCAAGACGGAAACTCGCACCCCGGTTCTGCCAGACGATGCCGGTCTGAGGCAGCACGACGCCCGAGCCGAACTCGAAATAGGTGCTCTGGATCATGCTGACGGCGAGCCCACTGGCATCGACTGCACCCATCCACACGGTATCGCCCGCCTGCGATGGATGCGGCCACGGTGCGGCGTGCTGCGGATCAATGGCGGCGGCCATGGAGTCCAGCGCCGAGGGATCATCCAGCAGATGCTGTGCTTCCACGGTCATATAGGCTGGATCGCCCACATGCGTGTCACGATAACGGAACGCCTGCTTGGTCGCTTCGATCAGTCCGTGAATATGCGCAAAACTTTCGCCTTCATCAGCTTTCAGGCGGTCAAACAGAGCAAGGATCAGCAGCGAAGCAACGCCCTGCGTCGGAGGCGCCATGTTGTAGAGCGTCGTCCCCCTGATCGGCACGGAAAGCGGTGGCCGCACCTCCGCCCGGTGCGTCGCAAGATCCTCTGCGCTGACCGGACTGCCCGCGCTTGCAAGATCGGCAGCGATGCGACGGGCAAGAGGACCATCATAGAAGCCTTGAAGACCTGATGCAGCGAGTTCACGCAGCGTCGCACCGAGTGCCGGATTGCAGAGGATATCCCCTTCCGCCAGCGGTCGCCCCAGTGCTTCGAACACGGCCGCATAACCGGGCGCGACAATCAGTTCAGCCGATTTTTCCGTTGCCAGCGCAGCGCCGCCTGCCGTGACAGGCACGCCGGCTTCCGCATGGTGGATGGCTTCGGCAAGAAGCTGTTCCAGCGGAAGGACCGAACCATAGGCGGCTTCGGCCATCTTCAGCGCCTTGGCCCAGCCTGATACAGTGCCCGCAACAGTATTGGCTGCCAGTGGTCCACGCCATGGAATGGCTGCATGTCCCGCCTTGCGGTAAAGGTCCAGATCAGCCTTCGCAGCGGCTGCGCCACAGGCATCGATCGTCTCGGTGCGACCATCCGGCCATGTGATCAGCCAGAATGCATCTCCACCGATACCGGTCATGTGGGGATAAACGACAGCCAGAGCCGCAGCGGTGGCGACCGTGGCCTCAATGGCTGAACCACCAGCCCGCAGGATTTCCAGACCCGCCTGCGATGCCAGATGATGCGGCGCTGTAACCATGCCGCGAAGAGAGCGTGCCGTGTGCAGCATTTCCTGCCGCCTTTCTTGTTTTCAGGAGTTGTCGCCTGATTCTTTACAGGCAGGCGAGCTCCGGCTTGGAGTAACCGCAAACGCCACTTTTTTCCAGTTCGCGCGCCACGGCGAACAGGGAAGCCTCCTTGCCGGGTGCGGCGACAAGCTGCAATCCGAGAGGCAGTCCATCCGGATTGATCAGTGGGGCGGCAAGAACGGGCAGGCCGGGCAGGCTCAACGGCTGGGTATAAAGGCCGAGATAGGCACGGGCCGATACGCTTTTGCCGTCCACCATGACAGTTGGATCGTCACGGCGTGGGGCCTCGCACATCACTGAAGGTGCGATGAGCACATCTGCTTTTTCACGGAAAAGGGCATGCACCTGATCGCGGAACCAGCGTCGGAAACGCTGGGCTTGCAGATAGGTATCGGCAGGAAGGAGCGCGCCCGCGAGCAGCCGGTCGCGTGTCGCAGGGTCATATTGTGCGGCGACCCTGCGCAGGCGCGGAAGATGAAGATTGCCGCCTTCCGCTGCTGTAATGAGGAAGGAACAGGCGCGGGCAATGGCAACTTCCGGCAGTTCCACAGTCTGTTTGACATCCAGTGCGTCGCACGCACGATCCAGTGCCTTCTGACAGGAGGATGTCAGATTGGTGGCGAACCACCCACCAAGACGCGCAATCCGGAGATCGGAGATTTTGGGTTCGGGTGCGGCGGGCGTCCCATCCATGACATGGAAAGCTGTTGCCAGATCGGACAGGTTTGCTGCGAAAGGCCCCACGACATCGAGACTGGCGGAAAATGGATATGCTCCTTCGCGCGGCAGCCGTCCGAAAGTCGGTTTCAGGCCCCACACGCCACACAGAGAAGCGGGCACGCGGATTGAACCGTTGGTATCGGAGCCGAGGGCCAATGGAAGAAAGCCCGCCGCGACGGTAGCGGCAGAACCGCCGGATGAGCCGCCCGCCATGCGCGATGTGTCGCGGGGGTTGAACGTCGTGCCGTAATGGGAGTTCTCGGTGGCGAAACCGTAGGCAAATTCGTCCATGTTCAGTGTGGCGACCAGAATGGCCCCCCCATCTTTCAGGCGCTTTACGACAGGCGCATCCTGCTTTGCGGGAAGTGTGTCGTTCAGAACGATGGAACCTGCTGTCGTGACATGGCCTGCGACATCGAAAAGATCCTTCACGCCAAAAGGCACACCCGCAAGTGGTGGCAGGGGCTTTCCGGCAGAACGAAGGGCGTCAATGGCATCGGCCTGAGCCAGCGCTTCCTTGGCGAGAAGTTTGGTCACACTGTGAATGGATGAATCCTGTTGTTTCAGAATATCCAAGGTAGTCTCGGTGATTTTACGCGCCGTCATTTTTCCCGAACGGACGGCTTCGCTTATTTCCGCTATGGTTAAAGGCCGACTCATGGTTCGTACTCGCCCGCAGGTTCACATGTATCGACGAAATGGTGCTGTTGCAGCAGACGGGTGAAATCCGTCAGCAGGGCAGTATTGTTCAGCACGCCGGGCAGGCAGTCCGGAGAAAGATCGATATCGAGAGCCTTGGCTCGAGCCCGAACGAGTAGAGAGTTTTCCTCTCTGGAATCGGTCATTGGCCGTTCCTTTCGAAGCAAATGAAGGACGGAAACACTGGGCTGTGTGAAGCGCTGGTGAGCAAAAGCAAGCAGAGCGGCATGGACGGTCTTTTCTCGTGCCTCTGAGATAAAATAGTGCCAGCTTTGGGCGAACCGGCGGTATGAAAAGACTATATGCTGGTAAAGCGTGTTCTCTCAAAAGCAAAAAAAACAACGTTGCGTTGCCGTTTTGAGATACCCAGCGGCCCACGGAGTTTTCTCTCTTTGCAACATCCGAAAAAGAGCGAAACGATTGCGACGAGAGGGAAAACTGGTCTTCAATATAGTGGATCCCTGCGTGCCGAAACGGTCACAGCGATCAAGTGCAGCGCGATGGAAAGTGGTAACCCATGATTCTTGATGATCAGAAAATTGTCGAAGAAATCACCGACTTGTCGGATCGTTATGAGCAGGCGCTTGGAAACAATGATCTGGCGGCGCTTGATGGATTTTTCTGGGAAGGTCCGGAAGTGGTCCGGTATGGCGTGGGAGAGAATCTCTACGGCACCGAGGAAATCGCCGCTTTCCGGCGGGCGCGGCAGGGAGGATCACCACCAAGAAAAGTGCTGAGACGCCACATCGCCACGGTGGGTGATGCCACCGCTGTTGTCAGTCTGGAATTCCAGCGTGTAGGCAGCCAGAAAATCGGGCGTCAGATGCAGACTTGGGTGCGCACGCCAGAGGGATGGAAAATACTTGCAGCGCATGTGTCCATCATGGCGGAAAAGCCTGAGACTACGGCGCCGCAAACATGACAGCCCTTCAAAGGGTCTCCGCGAAGAAGGCTTCAATCTCGGTCATCACAAAACGGGCCGCCGCGGATAGCTGGCGGGAGCGGTCAATGCATAGCGCAAGACTGAGCGGTAGAAGCTTTTTATTCACAATAGGCACGAAGCAGAGCTGTTTGCGCTGAATCTCATCATACGCGTCGAGATAGCTCAGGATACCGACACCAACCCCTTCCTGCACCAGCGATTTGATCATCTGGATATTGTCCGCCCGCGCTACGGGCGCAATCTTTACGCCGGTTTCGGCTTCCAGCAGCCCGATGGGACGCCACAAGGCTAGGGGCGGCGTAGGGATAATGGTGGGATATTCCGTGGCCAGACTGAATCGTGCTTCTTTCAGTTCCGAAATCGGGTGATCTGGAGGGGCTATAAAGCCCAGTGCGATCTCCTTGTGAGCGCGTACAGTCAGTTCCTTCATGTGACTCGGGTTGAACATGAGGGCGAAATCTGCATGTCCCTTCACCAGTAGTTCGCCCATGTTCTGACTTTTGCGCACATGCAGGCTGATCAAAATACCCGGATGACTTTCACGTAGACGGGCAAGAAGGGAAGGAAGGAAACCCTTGGTCAAGGCATCAGGGATAAGGATATCGACATTGCCCTGACGCAGGCCTTTCAGGCTATCCAGTTGCGCCTTGATCGTGTTCAGGTCACGCGACCAGCGGCTGCATGCCGTCAGCAGCAGTTCGCCCGCAGCAGTCAGTCTCAGGCCGGATGGCAGGCGCTCAAACAGGAGCGTGTCGAGGATGCGTTCACCCTGAAGGATCTGCCGATCGATTGCCGAAGCGGCGATATGCAGTTCATCTGACGCCTTACGAATCGAGCCGTGCTGGGCGACACTCATGAAATAGCGCAGGAAACGGGAAAAGACGGGCATTGTTGGCCGACCTTATTTTGCGAACGCATCATACTGAATTAAGAGATATACAAGAACGGTTCGGATGTGAAACTTTAAAGTCGGATTAGCCGATATGGCGACGGATTGATCCATGCTGTTCCTGTCGCTTTGTCGGACCTTGAACTGGTGAGCAGATGATAGAACAACTCGACAAGCGCGTTCGCGATGACCTGGCAAAAATACAGTACGCGACACGCGACTGGAGTTTTCCTCTGGAACGCGACGGCGAAAAGGTTCTCGATGTCGCCATTATCGGCGCAGGACAGGGTGGCATCGCAACCTGTTTCGGGCTCAAGCGACGCGGCATTTCCAATACCTGCATGTTCGACAGCGCTCCACGCGGAGGGGAGGGGCCCTGGATTACGTTTGCGCGGATGATCACCCTGCGCACGCCGAAATACGTCACCGGTCCCGACCTTGGGATTCCCAGCCTGACGCCGCAATCATGGTACGAAGCGAAGTATGGCGCGCAGGCGTGGCAGGATCTCAACAAGATCTCGCGTGAAGACTGGCAGGCCTATCTCGACTGGGTGCGTGATATTCTGGAACTTCCTGTCCGCAACGATCACGAGCTAATCGACATGGACTGGCAGGATGGCCTGCTCCGTCTCACTTTTGCCTGTGAGGGTGGCGTTAAACGTCAGGTCTGGGCGCGAAAGGTTGTGCTGGCGACTGGTATTCAGGGTGGTGGTGAATGGTTTATTCCGGATTTCATTTCCAAGGCGCTTCCCCGTTCACGCTACGCCCATACATCTGACCAGATCGATTTTCAGGCTTTGCGCGGCAAGCGCATTGGTGTGCTGGGCGCAGGGGCGTCAGCATTCGACAATGCGGCGACCGCACTGGAAGCTGGAGCCGGTAGTGTGGATCTTTGCCTGCGTCGCAAGAAGATCCCGTCCGTCAATCCGTATCGCTGGATGGAAAACGCTGGTTTCCTCAGCTATTTTTCGGAACTGCCCGATCTGACGCGCTGGCGTTTCATGCGCAAGATCTATGATCTCAACCAGCCGCCACCGCAGGATACGTTCTGGCGTTGCCGGACACATGAGAACTTCGCTTTTCATACCGGCACGCCTTGGCTGTCCGTAAAGGAGGAAGGTGACGATATCGTTGTGACAACGCCGCAGGGGGAAATGCGCTTCGATTTCGTCATTATCGGGACGGGCTTTCTTATCGATATGGCCAAGCGTCCTGAACTGGCAAAGATTGCTCCTCACGTTGCTCTGTGGCGTGATCGCTTCTCTGCTCCTGCTGAGGAACAGAGTGATCTTCTGGGCAGCTACCCATATCTGGGCTCGAAATTTCAATATCTGCCCAAGCATCAGGATGATCCGCTGACGCCGATGCTCTCCGCCATTCACAACTTCACCTTTTCTGCCACGCCCAGCATGGGATTGTCTGGCGCGTCCGTGAGTGCCATGCGTTTCGCGGTCGAGAAACTCTCGTTCAGCATCGGTCGTGACCTGTTCGTGGAAGATGGCGATGAGCATCTGCAAAGCCTGCTCGATTACAATG
>NZ_JBDNXK010000012.1:46919-53034 GCF_047721705.1 Acetobacter sp.
TTACAATGACGATGAACTCATAAGTCTCGATCCGCCAAAGTAAAAACTGCGTCCGGAAGAAACGTGGAAGCGTTTCTTCCGATGGATGTTCTCGATTTTCAATTGTTTTGTCGCGGGAGAAGAAAACCGTGAATGCTCGTTCATGCCCTTTTCCTGATAACGCCCGTCAAGACAATGAAAAATGCGAGAAAAGGCCGACCATGAGAGGCTCTTCGGAATCTTTAGCTACCGTTCATCCGGTTGATGAGGTTCTGCCTTTCTGGAAGCTGGGTGTTTATGGTTTCCAGCATGTTCTGACCTTCTACGCGGCCGCTGTCATCGTTCCGATCCTTTTGGCGGGAGCCTTGGGGCTCCCGAAAGAAATGCTGGAGCATCTCATCGAGGCGGATCTGTTTACCTGTGGCATTGCTTCCCTGATCCAGTCTGTTGGTTTCTGGAAAATCGGTGTCCGTCTGCCGCTGCTGCAAGGCGTCACATTTGTCGCAGTGTCTCCCATGATTGCGATTGGTGTTGCCGCAGGAGGAGGTGTGGAAGGACTGCATCAGATATTTGGTGCAGTCATTGCTTCCGGTTTGTTCTGTTATTTCGCCGCACCCTATTTTTCTCGTCTCGTACGCTTTTTCCCGCCTGTGGTTACGGGCACGATCGTGCTCGTGATTGGGATCGCTCTTCTGCCTGTTGCAGCGAACGATATTGTTGGTGGTCACGGCATCCGGACCATGCAGGATCCGGTGGACATGAAGAATGTGGCTTACGGCCTTGGCACGCTGGTCTCCATTCTCCTTATGCAGCGTGTTTTCACCGGTTTTCTGCGTACCATTGCAGTGCTGCTAGGACTGGTTCTTGGTACTTTTGTTGCGTGGTATCTCGGTGATGCACATTTTGAGGGAGTTGGCAGTGCGCCACTCGTGACGGTCGTAACTCCCTTTTACTTCGGCATGCCCAGTTTCCGTCTCGTTCCCATTCTCTCCATGATGGTGGTCATGATGATCGCGATTCTGGAAACTGTGGGGGATGTTTTTGCAACTGGTACGATCGTGAAGAAAGAGATCACGACGGAAGATGTAACACGCGCACTTCGTGCTGACGGCCTCGCTACGACACTCGGAGGAATTTTCAATTCCTTTCCCTATACGTGTTTCGCTGAAAATGTGGGGCTGGTGAGTCTGACTGGCGTGCGCAGTCGGTGGGTCGTTGCCGCTGCGGCTGTCATCATGATGATGCTGGGTTCACTGCCCAAACTGGCCGCGTTCATGACCTGCGTCCCACTTCCCGTGATGGGTGGAGCGGCTTTAGCTATGTTTGCTGCTGTGGCGGTCGTGGGTATTCAGGCGCTCGGGCAAGTAAACTTCGAGCATCAGGGCAATACGATCGTAGTCGGAACCAGTCTCGGACTAGGGATGCTGCTGGTGGTCCAGCCGCATATTACGGATCATTTTCCTGCGTGGGCCCAGATCATTTTCGGAAGCGGCATCACGCTGGGCGCGACCGCAGCAATCGTTCTCAACTTCATCTTCAACTCGAAACAGCCACCGGATACATCCGCTGAAGCGGAGGTGTGGACAGTAGTCGCCAAAGTTTCGCGTGAGACCGAAATGCTGAAAACACAGCGTTAAGATGCATTTCCATGGAGGTTACAGACGAACAACGGACGAGCGTTGTTCGCCTTCCGAAGCGATCAGGCGGAAGCTTCTGCTTCCTGAGAGTTTTCAGAGGAACCATCTTCCTGACGTTCTTCCTGCTCCTGTTCCTGTTGGTATGCAGCGCGGGAGCGGGCTGTCCGTTCCTGTCTTTCCTGCTGCGCCTGCTGCGCTGCCTGGTTCATCGCGTTCAGGATACGGAAATAATGCTCGGCATGCTGAAAAAAGGCTTCGGCAGTAACACGGTCGCCGCTGCTGGTCGCATCGCGGCCAAGCTGGAGATATTTTTCGAATAACTGCTGCGCTGTTCCGCGCACACGCACTTCTGGTCCGTTGCTGTCGAACACATGATTGCGGTTCAGCGGAATCTGGCCGTTATGATGACGCGTGCCACCACTTGTTCCGCTTGGCCGATGGTTACGGCTGCGCATGCGTTTTATGTTCATGGCGTTACCAGAAGACTTTCATGAGTTTTGAATTCAATGTGTGCCTTGAGCGGTCGGCAGAAGCTTCGATTTCACCTTATCGGGACTCGGAAGCAACTTGCCTTGATAAGCCGGAACACCAGTCTGGCTTATAAAAGACAAAAGCGATTATAGCGCGACTGTGGGAAAGGTCACCTTTTCCGCAACGCTCCGTCAAGCTTGCCTGATGTTTGACCACAACAGTAATGATTATGCAAGAGAGAAATTGGCCGTTCAGCGTCTTAAAAGCAGTCTGAAGACGAAAAACGCGTATCTGCTGGCCTGCACGGCCGCAGGTCAGTGTGAATGATGGAGAGGGAGAAACATGGGGCACAATTATGCCAAGCCCGCCACGCAGGGGCAGCGGCTGGAACGTATCCTGTCGAAATTGCCTGAAGAATGGGAAGTGCAGGTGGAAAGGGGCTCCAGTGGGGCAGGGTGGATGGCGCTTGTCCGCCCCCCGGGAGAGGAAGGCGTCTGGAGCGAACGAACCTCCACATTGGTCGAAGCGCTGGAAAGCGCGTGGCGCCTCAATCGTCTCCCACCCGGATAGAGGCCTCAGAGAGCGGAGATGGCCCGCCAGATGACATAAAATGCGACCAGAAAGATAATGGCCGAGAAAGCGGTCGTGAGGCGGCAATTGTTTTTGCCGATCCGTCGTGCCGCCCAGCAGCCTAGGTAAGAGCCGATAATCCCACCGGGAATGAACAGGGCAGCCAACTGCCAGTCCACATAGCCGGACAGCATGTAACTGATGGCCGTGCTCACACCGAAAACGGTCACCGCGACAAGCGAGGTGCCGACCGCGTTGAGGATAGGCATATGGGTGGAAGCAATCAGGCCGGGCACGATGAGAAAGCCTCCGCCGATGCCGAAAAAGCCGGAAAGCAGCCCCGTTCCGCTGCCAAACAGCATCACCTTGCCGACATTTTCCCGGTTGCAGCTTGCGCCTTCGCACCCCACCTCATGCCGACCTCGCAGCATGAGAACGCCGACCGCGATCATCAGAAGCGCGAACAGAAGCAGCAGCCGCTGCCCGTCCATCATCTTGCCGAGATGAGCGCCAAGAAAAGCGCCGAGCATACCGCAGGACGCAAAGATACCGGCGCAGCGCCATTTGACCGTCCCGGCCCGGGTATGCTGGGCAAGGCTTGTCAGAGCGTTGAACGCCACGGTGACCGCGCTGGTGCCGATCGCTACATGAGCGTCACGAACCCCGATCACATACACCATCAAAGGGACGGCGAGAATGGAACCGCCGCCGCCGATCAGGCCCAGAGTAAACCCGACAAGGGCCCCTGAGCCGAGAATGAGGATAATGTGAGAGGGATCGGTCCACATTGGGCGGTTACGAGACCTTTTCAGGCGTGACCATGATTTCACGTCCTTTCAGCATTTCCCAATAGAGCCAGGGCATCAGATCTTTCTTCATATACCATGCCAAGCGGCTTGGACGCTTTCCGTCAAGCAGCCATGTGGGGAGGCTGGGTTTCAGTTTGCCGCCATAGGCAAATTCAGCGAGCACGATCTTGCCGTTCTCGACGGTCAACGGACAGCCGCCATAGCCGTCATATCCTGCGACAGGAGGCTTGCCGCTGAGCGCCGCAACAGCATTCAGGGCCACAACGGGAGCCTGCTTCCGGACTGCTGCTGCCGTCTTTGCATTGCTTGTTCCGGCGCTGTCACCAAGGGCGAAAATGTTGCTGTAAGTCTTGTGACGGAGGGTCGTCGGGTCGACCGCGACATAACCGGCGGCATCGCCAAGTCCGCTTTCACGAATGAAAGAAGGAGCGCTTTGCGGCGGGACGACATGCAGCATGTTGAAGGAACGCTGCACCCGCTCTGTTCCCGTATCCGTCTTGCGCTCGAAGGTTGCGATGCGCCGATCACCATCCACGGCAACAAGCTGGGATGAAAACTGAAGTTTGATGCCGTAAGTATGCACATACTCCATCAGCGCCGGCACGAAGTCCGCGACGCCGAACAGCACGCCGCCAACATTGTCGAACTCTACGTTGATGCGGTCCAGAACGCCCTTTTTCCGCCAAGCATCACAAGCCAGATACATTGCTTTCTGGGGGGCGCCCGCACATTTTATCGGCATGGCTGGCTGGGTGAAGATGGCGTCACCGCTGGTCATGGACTGCACAAGTTTCCACGTATAGGGCGCAAGATCATAGCGGTAATTGGAGGTGACGCCGTTGCGTCCCAGCGTTTCGGGCAGGCCTTCAATGGCGTCCCAATTCAGAACAATGCCGGTAGCGATGATCAGAACCCGATATGAGATGCGCTGTCCGTTTGACAGAGTGACTGTCTGCTCTTCAGGAGAGATCAGTTCCGCACCTGCCTTGATCCATTCCGCGTCTTTCGGCATTACGGATGCTTCGGAACGCCGTGTGCGCTCCGGAGTGAAGACGCCTCCACCCACCAGCGTCCATCCGGGCTGATAAAAATGGTTTTCGGACGGTTCAATCACGGCAACCGACGTACCTTTGCGTCGCTGCAATATTCCGGATGCGGCTGATAAACCGCCCGCACCGCCGCCGATAATGACTACATCGAAATGTCGAGAATTATTGGATGTGTTTGATGTTTTCTGAAGTTGCGCGCTCAACGGTGAAAGATTGAATCCGGCCTTCTGGCCTGCCAGAAGAATCTGGTCGGCGCTCAGCGTGCCTGCCATAGCAAGAGCCCAGAGTTGGGCAGCACGATTACCGCTGCGGCAATAGCCCAGAACCGGACCATCTATTCCTTTTAACACTACTTTCGTACGATCGATGTCCGTCTGATCTGGCAGCGAGCCGGATTTGACCGGAATGGCTTCAAACGTCAGGCCTGCCGCCATGGCGGCCTTTTCGAGTGTTTCGATATCCGGCTGACCGGGTTCTTCTCCATCGGGACGGGCGCAGATGATGCCACGAAACCCCAGACGGGCTGCTTCGGCTATGTCCTCCACTGAAAGCTGGGAAGTAACGGCATATGTGTCGTTGAGATAATGCGGTGTCATGGCGACAGAAATTCCTGAATTCTGAAAGAAAAAACTGCGAAAACTATAGACGGTTAACAGGGATTTTTATGTAACTTACCCCGTCGCTTTCCGGTTCCGGCATATGCCCTGCGCGCATGTTCACCTGCACGGAAGGGAGCATGAGATTGGGCAGGGAAAGGGTGCTGTCACGTTTCGTGCGCATGGCGACAAAGTCGTCTTCCGAAACGTTGTCATGCACATGCACGTTACCTGCCCGTTCAGCCGCGACAGTAGTTTCCCAAGCGAAGGTGTCGCGTCCGGGAGCCTTGTAGTCATGGCAAAGGAAAAGGCGTGTTTCACCGGGCAATGACAGTAACCGACGGATCGAGCGATAAAGCTGGCGGGCATCGCCGCCGGGAAAATCCGCACGCGCCGTACCGTAGTCCGGCATGAAGAGCGTGTCCCCAATGAATGCAGCATCACCAATGATGTAAGCCATGTCTGCAGGTGTGTGACCGGGTACGGCAAGTGCGATGGCGGGCAGTGAACCTACGGAAAATTTCTCTCCGTCATGAAACAGGTGATCGAATTGGGAGCCATCGCGGGAAAAGGCGGTTCCAGCATTGAAAATCTTTCCGAAAACACCTTGGACAGTCTTTATGTTTTCACCAATGGCAAGCTTTCCACCCAGTCGTTCCTGTAACCATGGCGCGGCCGAAAGATGATCGGCGTGGGCATGGGTTTCCAGTTGCCATTCGACATCTAGCCCTTCCTTCTCGACGTAAGCGACAATCGCTTCTGCCGAGGTGGTGTTCGTGCGTCCCGAAGCAGCATCGTAATCCATGACGCTGTCGATGATGGCTGCTTTGCGCGTGGCGGGGTCATGAACGACATGCGTGGCGGTAAACGTGCTTTCGTCGAAGAACGTCCGGATTGCCGGGCGGCCCGCAGGATGCCGGTTGGCTTCCTCGATTTGCGCTGTGGCGGCACGGAGTGTGGTGTCTTGCATAACCTTATCTTTCATATTTTATGAAAGTTATTAC
>NZ_JBDNXK010000013.1:0-19619 GCF_047721705.1 Acetobacter sp.
ATTAATCTTCAAGGATTGATATATAAAAGCTGATTATCAGCTTCAATCAATAATCATCAGACCCGAAGTGGAAACAGAGTTGATCGGCAGTAGTCGCCTCATCTAGCACAATCAATTATAATTTCGGTGTTCCCAAAGTGGGTATGGTCCACATTAACTCTACCTGATGCTCACGATCACCTCTTCGATATGTCACACATCAGGATCTCAGTTGTTGTGGCTGGCGATCTTATGTCCAGAAGTGCTAATCTACTTCGCAACAAGCCTTATGGTCTGGCTATGGGGCCTGAGTTAGAAAAAGGATCAATAACCGAGTCTCGGTCGTTACTCCTGTCCGAATATATCCCCCTTCGCCTCAGATCATAGCTGGGGAAAGTTCAGACTAACAGGCGTCAAGTAAGGAAATCACTTTGTACACAATACGTATTTGATGTAATATTTTATAATTGTTCATAGTTTCGAAAACACATTTAATACATGGCGGTAATGGAGATATTTTTGTGCCAGATACATTGACCTGCATTGTTCTTCCTGTGGTTTTTCCTGCCAAAAAAAACATTATTACGTCGCGTGTTGGTATACCTGCTACGAATGACGCAGAATTTGAGCGCGATACAGAGATATTCTCACCCGATACAGTTGCGGCTGATCTTCGTACACGGTATTCATTACCCGTCCATAGTACTCCCGTCTTAAGAGGGCAAGATTTTGGACTGTGGGAAGGATGCTCTCTCAAAGGACTCTCCCCTGACGAACTCTTTTTTCTGACGCAGGATCCATCTTTTGTTCCGCCGCAAGGAGAAAGCCAGCAGCATTTTTTCGAGCGCATCAGTGCATGGCTTCATGATCTTCCAATCGATCAAGATGATGCGGTTGTCATGGCTGGCCCAACCGTGATGCGAATGCTCATGTTGTGCGTATTGGGCTGTGACGCCGGAAAAGCTGCCTGCCTTGATCTTGAAGCAGGTGTTCGCTTCAGACTCAGCCGTCGTGGCCACTGGCGCATGCGCCTTGGTTAGCTCATGCGCCGTAATCTCTTCTTACCCGTGGTATCGGAACCTGAATTCATAGATTGCTTTTCGTAATTTGGGGCTGGAAACAGATCGTTTCTGTTGACAAGAACCCACTATTTCCTGTCTAGGAATAGCCAGCCATGGTTCTTTTCGTGTGTTTTCTACACGGAAAGCTAAGAGGGAAACCGGTGCAACACCGGTGCTGCCCCCGCAACTGTATGCTGTGAGGCTATCGGAACGAACGCCACTGTTATCTTCGACTGATAATGGGAAGGCTCCGATATGCCGACGACCAGCAAGCCAGGAGACCTGCCATAGCGTGAAAGTCACGGACGGAGCTGCCGCACGGGGTGTGTCGGAAGCGAAGCGATGCTCCATCGTTTCCACCGCGGTGACGCCCTGTCGGAGCGATTGTCGTGCGTGCCGTATCTCGCGCCTTTGGCCTGTTGGCTATCAGTGTTGGCTGTATTTCATCTATCTGCGCCGTTGCGGCACAGCCCCTGAAGGGAAAAGCACAACCCCTTAAGAAAACCGGCACCCTATGGAACGGCGCACCCGAAGAGATAACGTCGTACGGCAAGACCCCGACGCTCAGGACAACTCCGGCCATTGCGGGCAAGCTCGGTCTGTCAATCCAGCATTCTCCCGCCACCATCAATGTCGTTTCGCATGACCTGATGATGCAGCGCGGCTATGCTCAGGCCGAGGAAGCCGCGGACAGCGCGCCCGGCGTGACATCAGGCGGTTCGCCTGGCAGCCCGGCACAGCTTCTGATGCGCGGATTCAGCGGCAACCAGATCCTCGTGCTGCGGGACGGTATCTATTTCGGTCCCACCACGATGGTGAACCGCCCGCAAAACAGCTTCAATCTCGAAAGCGTGCAGATCCTGAAAGGACCTTCATCCGTCCTCTATGGACAGGGCGCTGTCGGCGGAACCGAGGACATGCGGACCCGCGATCCCACCTTCGATGCACCGCATGCCAATGCCCTGCTGTCCTACGGCAGCTTCAATACATGGAATGCAGGCATCGGTGGCTCGGCGCCCATCACGAAGACGCTCGCCATCCGCACTGATTTCAGCCGCACGTCATCGGATGGCTATGTGAAAGGGGCCGATCCCCATTCGAACGATTTCACGACAACCCTTTTGTGGAAACCTACAGACAAGTTTACTGCTCGCCTGAGCATGGATTATCTGACCGATCGTCTCTCCACCTATTATGGCACACCGCTGGTCAATCTGTCGCAGACGGGCGGACGTGTGGGTGGTCTCCTGAGTTCCTCGCAGGGGCTCGGTATCACCAAAGCCTCGATGTGGCGTTATTATAATGTGCGTAATGCACAGGCGAGTTCTGTGAATGCCACGCCAACTCTTCATCTGGAATGGCAGGTCACACCGAATATCCTCATCCATAACAGCAGCTACTTCATCTATTCGAAACGCTTGTGGAACAATGCCGAAAGCCTCAGTTATATTGGTTCTTCGGGCAGCACGGACGCAAGCGGAAACACGATTGCCCCGGGTCGCATCGGGCGTGACAGATTCTACGTTTTCCAAAACCAGCATCAGGTTGGAGATAGTCTCTACGCCCGGTTCGACTCGACGATCTTCGGCATGAAGAACCGCTTCATCCTCGGTGGTGATGCCTACTATCTTCGCTTTATCCGCAACCGCGGCTTTCCCAACGCGGATTACGCCGACAGTGTCTCTCTCGCCAGCCCGGAACAGACGGAACTGGGAGATTTTGCCGGTGAATATCCCTACAAGAAATCTCCCACGACCATGGTGCAGGCAGGGCTGTACATGGAAGACGTGTTGACCATTCGCGATGATCTGCGGCTTGTCGGCGGGTTTCGTTACGACTGGCTGTCGCTCAACCGGCAGAATTACAATCAGGATGGCAGTTACAGCGCAGCGACCAGTTTCAAAGGCCACTATAACCCGGATAATTTTCGCATTGGTCCGGTGTTCGATATTACGAAAAACGTGAGCGTGTATGGTGTCTACACAACAGGAGAAGATCCGCCGGGTTCCAATCTGTTCCTCGCTAACCGTGGCCAGTTCACGCGTCTGAGCCATTCAAGGCAGGGCGAGATCGGCATCAAGGCGAATGCCTGGGATGGTCGCTTCACGACGACACTGGCATTCTACGACATCCGCCGCACCCGCATGCTCGTCGCGACGGGCGTCGATACGGTGGCCACGGCCGGTGCGCAGAAATCGCGCGGTCTGGAATGGCAGGGCGATCTCATTCTAGATCGTCATTGGAGCCTCTCCGGCAACGTCGCCTATACCTATTCACGTTACGGCTCCTTCCACCCCAGTGCCTCGGTCGATGCGTCAGGCAATCAGGTTCCGGACGTGCCGGCTGTCACCGCCAACCTGTGGGCTATCTGGTCCCGTGTGCAGGGCCTGCCTCTCGATCTTGGCGCAGGTATGCGCTACGTCTCGTCCCGCAAGGGCGATTACGCCAACACCCTGACTCTGAAGGATTATGCGCTCGTGAACGTCTTCGCCGCATGGCATGCCTACAAGGGCGTGACCATGTATGGTCGTATCGACAATATCGGCAATAAGCGCTTCATCCAGTGGGCGGACACCAGCTATCCCGATCAGGTGCTTCTGGGCGCGCCCCGGTCTTTTTCCATCAGTGTTCAGGCCGGTTTCTGATAGTCTGCCAGCCATAAGGAGTAATCATCAATGACCACCAGCACTCTTCCTCCCGTTTCCGCGGCGTCGCCGATCCCTGTGAAGTCCCTGCTGCCATGGGCTGTTTTCGGAACGCTCCTGTTCGCCCTGCTGCTCTATTTCGTCGGTGCGGAACAGGGTGCGACATCCCTTGTTTCCGGCCATATGGTACATGAATTCGTCCATGACGGACGCCATCTTCTCGGTTTCCCGTGCCACTAACGGAGACCTGAGAACATGATGGGCCGCCTGCTGTCCCGGGGAATGTTCGCCGGGATATTCGCCGCACTCGTTGCTTTCCTATTTGCGCGGATCTTCGGTGAATCGCAGGTTAACCTCTCCATTGCTTACGAGGCTCACCAGGCCGCTCTGGCGCATGAACCGGCCGAGCCGGAACTGGTGAGCCGCGCGGTGCAGGCAGGTTGGGGGCTACTGACCGCGATTGTGATGTACGGCGCAGCCTATGGCGGCCTTTTTGCAGTGCTGTTCGGATGCGCCTATGGGCGCGTGTCCCGGTTGCCGGCGCGTCAGATGGCCCTTTGGCTGGCCATTGCCTGCTTCGTGGTGGCCGTGCTGGTGCCCGACCTCAAATATCCGCCCAATCCGCCAGCGGTTGGATTGCCGGAAACCATAAATCTTCGTACAGTTTCTTATTTCACGATGCTTGGACTGTCGTTCTGTTCGGCGATCATCGGGCTTCTTGTGGCGCGCCAGACAAGGGGCCTTCTTGGTAACTGGAATGCCAACTTTTTGGGTATCGCTGTTTTTCTCGTGTTGACGTGTGTGCTTTCGTCTTTTCTACCAGATATCAGCGAGGTTCCCTCCACATTCCCGGCGTCGGTGCTCTGGCGGTTTCGCGAAGCTTCCATAGGTATGCAGCTCATACTTTGGACAACGCTCGGCGTTGTGTTCGGCCCTATGTCCGAACGTGCGCTTGAGGCTCCAATGCGGCGGCTGTGACAACCTCTGCGCATCATTATATTCGCAAACGTCTGCTGAGAACTCTTTATATCACCCATCGCTGGCTGGGAATCAGCGTCGGGATGCTTATGATGTCGTGGTGTCTCTCAGGGATGGTGATGTTGTGGCACCCTTGGCCTACTCCAGAGCGTGCTGCAGCAGAAAGAGTGCATGGTCTTTTACATTTGCCTGCACACTTGCCCGTGATTGGTGTCCTGAACGAGCCCACGACAAGATTCCAGTCGTTCCGCCTCAACATGACCGGTTCCGAGCCGGTTCTTACCGTCGTCCCTATTTCGGGTGTGCCTGTCAGCATTGATTTGAGGACAGGGAAATCTGGTTCCATCACACCAAGCGACGCCAGAGTCAGCGCACAGGCTTACGCGACCATGGTCGGGGTACAAAGTCTGCCTGTTTTCACTGGCACGACCATGGATGACCAGTGGGTCCTTGATACACCCGGTAGGCTGACTGGTTTCGAACGATTTCGCTTCTCGGGATCGAAAGCACTTGTCGTCTATATATCGTCATTGACGGGGGATGTGGTACAGGCGACTGATACGAGTTCGCGCGCATGGGCCTGGATGGGTGCCATCCCACACTGGCT
This sequence comes from Acetobacter sp., assembly GCF_047721705.1. Taxonomy (GTDB): domain Bacteria; phylum Pseudomonadota; class Alphaproteobacteria; order Acetobacterales; family Acetobacteraceae; genus Acetobacter. The sequence goes on from NZ_JBDNXK010000013.1 coordinate 5,271, forward strand.
CTATCCTGCCATATTGCGACGCAACCCTCTGACATGGAAATGGGTCGTCATCGTGCTATCCGGGATAGGAATATTCCTTACCTTGGCCGGCATGTTCATTGGCGTCTTGCGTCTGAAACGACGATGGCCATGTTCGTATTATCGTCGCTGGCATCTCGCCCATCATTTGGGTGGTATGGTGTTTGGCCTTCTTGCCCTATCCTGGATCACTACTGGTTTTTTCACCATGAAACCGGGCGGTGTTTTTGCAAGCGAGCGAGAAGCACGCTCGCCCGTGCATGTAACAGGAAGTGTGACGGGCGAGGAAATCCTCGCCGTTCTTAACCGAATCATTCATCTGCATACGAGTGACTGGACAGACGTACGCAGTGTATTTCTGCAAGGGCGTATCTTCCTGGCTGTCACCGATTCTGCTGGCGATCACACACGACTGGATGCCCAATTGTCGCCGTCGCTGCTCACAACAACAGAACTGGGCGCATCAGCTACCTTTCTGGCATCATCAGACCTGTACTATTTCAATCGCCCCACGCACACTCGTCATTTCCCTGTCATTCGTATAGCCGCTGCGAACGGAGTGCTCTTTTATCTCGATGCACAAACGGGAGAAGTTATCACCGCTTTCGATAGTGGAGCACAAAAGTCCCGGTGGTGGGTTTATGGACCGCACGATATGGACTTCTGGTCGTGGTTGCGGTCTCCTACGGCTCGTTTGGTGGTTATATTCCCGATCTTGTGCTGTGTCCTGACCATCTATTTAACGGGCGTCACGATCGGTATGAAACGGCTCGTTTTTATAAAACGCCGATGGTGTTCGAAATAACGTAGAGGGATGTCTCCCCAAACTGACAGTCAGTTTTAACAACAGATAATGGCGTCTTTTCTGTAATCTCCCATTTATTCTTCAGAGCATATCGCCTGAAATCAATTTTCGATGCATGATGCACCCTCTGCGAGTAAGGCGTGCTGCCGCACTGCCCCACCGCGCGGAAAATCCGGCGGCTACATATCCCATCAATATCAATGACGCACGAATGCTGCCGCGATCCATTTTGGGTATGCCATACTCACCACTTATAGGAATGGAAAGAATAAAACGGCACTGTTCTTTTGTGAGATCTTTTACTGCCAAATAGGATCTGGAAGCCCCACTCTGGGCTGGATAATTCACGACGTTATTCAAGGGCAGCTTCCTCCCGTCTTATGAACAGCAATACATGCTCATCGCGGCTTTTTGCGCACCGACCAGGTTCTGGACCGCAATATAGGCTTGCGCGTAATGCTCCCTGGATGCGTTTGCTGACATGTCGGGCAACGTCATTACCATCTCCATGGCCGCGTTCAGTAGCGGCCTGAAGTGTGCTTCCACATGGTTGCCGCGTTCCTGATGTGCGGTTGGTAAATCGGCAACCATCATCTGGAACAGGTCATACCCATTTTGCTGCAATTGTTCCTCTTCGGGTAAAGAGTCATTCTGCCTCAAAAAAGCAAGAACGCAGGTGCGGTCGGGTGCGAGGAGAATAATCTTTTCAAGCAAAGGGTGGAGAACAAGAGAAGGCGGTCGGATAAATTGCGGCCTCATGGCACTGCCTTTCCCGCGCCATCCGGCACCTGACCACATCGTCTGAGCAGATCACGAAGTTGATTAATAACCGGAAAGACTTCCTGATTATGGTCGCCACCGAGATCTTTCCATGCAGCCTGTTCCAGCTCGACGATCTCACGATCCTCATAGAACACACGCTCTGTGAACGCGACCAGTATTGGCCACGCCAGATCGAGTACAAAAGGCACCTTCAGTCGTTTGATCGATAACAGCCCGAAGACACGATTGGTCAGTTCCTCATGGTCCTGCGGGACATATGAGATCCAGAGTTCCATGACGGGTTCCTCAATCCCCTGTGTTTCAATACGCAGGCTCTGGTAGGGATATTGTGTCCTGATGGTCATGACGTCACGATAGGCAAAATCCCGGCCGTCGCGACGTCGCTGGCCGTAGATCAAAGCCTCGCTCAGAGGCTGCTTGCCACCCGTTCGTGCAAACGTATAGCGGGCCTCGACAAAACCATCACCGTGATCCATTCCCAGAAATCGAGGCTTCATTTTGCCGACAAGGCGACTGTGCAGAACCTGATGATTCATATCCATCAGGTTTTCATGCATGAAACTGTAATGACAGTTCACGACCTGACCGAAGCGGCGCGTGCGGTAACGCCTGTCTCTCGCCCTTGGCGAGTCAGGAAGCGGGGTCTTGTCCGCAAGAGACTGCTCCCCCATGAAAACAAAAATGAGCCCATCTTTTTCCCGGCAGGCCCAGGTCCTGAGACGCAGACATTGTGCCTCGGCAGAGACATCGGACGAAACACACTGGCCGTCCCTGTTATATCTCAGACCATGAGCGATGCAGCTTATTGCGTCACCATGCACGTCGCCTTTGCCCAAAAGAACCTGCCGGTGAGGGCATAGCCCGTCCAATGCGTAAGGCTTGCCGCTCTTTGGACGAACAACAACAATATGACGTCCGGCAAACCGGACATCGATTGCTTTCTCCCGTCTCAATTCACGGGACCATACAACGGGATACCAGAAGTCAGGATTAGTTCTGATACGCCTTAAATCGGTGTGTTCTGCGCATCCGGGATGTTCTGAAGTTTGATGAAATTCGTTTTCCATTGCCTCGGCATTTCATCCGGCTCAGATCAGGGCGAAAGGACGTAACGCTCCAGTATGGAGTGCCGTCCCGTCTCTCACATTTTGTCTGAGCAAGCGTAACCGTTATCACTACCGGACAAGGCGCGTGATTGCCCGGTTCCTGGACCCGAAGTGCTTAACGGCCAGGGGCTTTCAGCAGCACGAACATGTGTCGCGCATATCGGTCAGAAATGACGGGACAAGGGACTGTGGCCTGAAAAGATCCGGTTAACCGATTCAGCAGGAATGGTGGAAGCACGAGGCAGACAGGCATAGACTTCTCTCCTCCCTTCGGTCATCCCGCCCGACGGTTGGTGGCTGAACGATGGCAGGTCTCCTGGCTCACGGATCATGGCAGACTGGTTCCAACCTTCCCGCCCCCTATGGGAACAGTGGTCCACGTTCAGGGTGAACGAACCAGCAGCATACCGCCTACAGTTGCGGGAGCAGCCACCGACTCTGCCTCTGGACGGTCATCTGCCCAGTGCGTGACGGCGTTCCCTATTAACCCGCTCGCGCGGGACCATCGAAGCGTTCGCCCTTGCACCATGCCGCCAGATGCACATAGCGCGCAAGACGGAACATCATGGAACGACAGAAGGCAGATATCGATTTTTTACATGCTGGATGGCAGGTCAGTCTCTGATCTTATCCATTTTCGGCGTGAGCCTGATCACATTTAATCCATGAATGATATTTATGGTTTAATGAAATCAAATCATTTCTGTTCAATGAAGTCTTCCGGCATAAGACAGGCACGGCTCTTAACAGCAGGCATGATGAAGGCTTCAATGATCAGGGAAACCGCATTTGAAATAAAGCGCATTCGCTTCGATGAGAATTATCATCCATCCGACAGAACGCGTCTCACGACCAATTTCGCCAATCTGGCAAGAGGGGAAAGCCGTCAGGAAAACCTGCGCAACGTGCTCAGGATGATTGACAATCGTTTCAATGGCCTGGCGCATTGGGACAACTCCATGGGGGATCGTTACTCCGTCGAGCTTGAAATCGTTTCCGTTGAGATGGACCTTGCCTTTGCCGGCAAGAACGACAGCTTTCCGCTGATCGAAGTTCTGTACACAACGATTGTCGATAAAAAGACCAACAGGCGCATAGAAGGTCTCGCAGGAAACAGTTTTTCCTCATATGTGCGGGATTATGATTTCAGTGTGCTGCTGCCCAACTACAATAAGGACAAGGCAGAATTCACCGTTCCTCAAAATTACGGGGATCTGCACGGAAATCTCTTTAAGAGCGTTGTGAACTCCACTGCTTACAGGGAGAATTTCAGGAAACTGCCCCTCATATGCCTCAGTGTGTCAACCAACCGGACCTATCATCGGACCGAAAATCAGCACCCGGTTCTGGGGATTGAATACCAGCAGCATGAATTTTCTCTGACAGATCAGTATTTTAATAAAATGGGGATGCAGGTCCGTTATTTCATGCCCCACAATAGTGCAGCGCCATTGGCATTCTATTTTTTTGGTGATCTGCTGTCTGACTATTCGACTCTTGAGCTTATCAGCACCATCAGTGTGATGGAGTCTTTTCAGAAGGTCTACCGTCCTGAAATCTACAATGCCAATTCTGCTGCGGCTGACTGTTATCAGCCTAGCCTGAAGCATCAGGACTATTCAAACACGCGAATTGTCTACGACCGTGAAGAGCGGAGTCAACTGGCGACCGCTCAGGGAAAATATACGGAAGAAAATTTCGTCCGCCCATATCACGATATTCTTGAGCGGTGGTCTGCCAGTTACGCTGCCTGATCAATCAGAAATACAAGGTTATCTCTCATGAAAACACTGCTCCCCACCTCAACGGCTGGCAGCCTGCCCAAGCCGTCCTGGCTCGCAAAGCCCGAGACCCTCTGGTCGCCCTGGAAATTGCAGGGTGAGGAACTTGTCGAAGGCAAACAGGATGCGTTGCGCCTGACTCTGGACGATCAGGACCGGGCCGGCATTGATATCGTCAGCGATGGCGAACAGACGCGTCAGCATTTCGTCACGACGTTTATCGAGCATCTCAGCGGCGTCGACTTTGAAAACCGTCAGACAGTTAAAATTCGCAATCGTTACGATGCCAGTGTGCCGTCCGTTGTCGGTGCCGTGGCACGCGAGAAGCCCGTCTTTGTCGAGGATGCGAAATTTTTGCGCACGCTGACAAAGAAACCCATCAAATGGGCGTTGCCTGGTCCCATGACCATGATCGATACGCTTTACGATGACCACTACAAAAGTCGTGAAAAACTGGCGTGGGAATTTGCCAAGATCCTCAATCAGGAAGCGAGAGAGCTGGAAGCGGCTGGCGTCGATATCGTCCAGTTCGATGAGCCGGCATTTAATGTTTTCTTTGATGAGGTGAATGATTGGGGTATCGCCGCATTAGAAAGAGCCATTGAAGGGCTGAAATGCGAAACCGCAGTCCATATCTGCTACGGCTATGGCATCAAAGCCAATATTGACTGGAAAAATGCTCTTGGGGAAGAGTGGCGTCAATATGAAGAGATTTTTCCCAAGCTGCAAAAATCTAATATCGATCTGATTTCACTGGAGTGTCAGAATTCCCGCGTCCCCATGGATCTGATCGAACTCATTCGTGGAAAAAAAGTGATGGTTGGCGCCATTGATGTGGCCACCAAAACCATCGAGACGCCCGAAAAAGTCGCTGATATTTTGCGCAAGGCACTCAAGTTTATCGATGCCGACAAACTTTATCCCTGCACCAATTGTGGGATGGCGCCTTTGCCGCGTGACGTGGCGCGAGGCAAGCTCAACGCTCTGGGTGCTGGTGCGGAAATCTTACGCAAGGAACTCTCGGTTTAGGAGGCTATCGGATTAGAACCGTGGCGGTTGAGGGTATGACTTTATAAAATGAATGGAAATAGTATGTTTGTACGATTATATGCCGTTTGCGCATTTATTGAGGCAAGGCATGGGTGTTCTTGAACGCAGTCATCTGACGATCATTCAGGAAGTTGCCCGCGAAGGTTCGCTGACCGCTGCCGCGGTCAGACTGAATCTCACCCAACCTGCGCTCAGTCATGCCATCCGCAAAATTGAAAACCAGTTGGAAGTAAAGATCTGGCGGCGTGAGGGGCGGTCTCTTGTGCTCACCCAAGCGGGTGAGTGGCTATTATCACTTGCCAACAGACTGCTCCCTCAATTTGAACTGGCGGAAAACAGGCTGCAACAGTTCGCCAATGGCGAACGAGGAACACTCCGCGTCGGCATGGAGTGCCATCCCTGCTATCAGTGGCTCCTGAAGGTGGTTTCTCCCTATTTAGAGAGATGGCCGAAAGTCGATGTTGACGTGCGGCAGAAATTCCAATTCGGCGGTATTGGGGCGCTGTTCAGCAATGAGATTGATATTCTGGTGACGCCTGACCCGCTTTATAAACCGGGTCTGATATTCACGCCGGTTTTTGACTATGAACTCGTACTGGTTGTTGGCCCCGAACATCCTTTGCGAGGCGCGAAGTTCGTCATGCCGGAACAGCTTGCTGGCGAGACATTGATTACGTACCCCGTTCCACCCGAGCGACTTGATATCTATACGCAATTTCTGCAACCAGCGGGTTTCGGCCCACGACAGCAGAAGCAGATCGAGACAACGGATATCATGCTGGTGATGGTGGCTCATGGTCGGGGTATTGCAGCTCTTCCACGTTGGCTTGTGGAAGAGTATCGCTCCCGGTTTGAACTTTACCCGGTCAAGCTTGGTAAAAAGGGTATTGCAAAACAGATATTTCTTGGCCGTCGGGAAACTGACGAAGAGATCCAATATCTGCGGGATTTTATCGAATGCGCTGGCTCACCTTCTTGAACTATTTGAGGATATTTTTTTATCTTCTTCTTTTGCCATGTCCGGCTTGTCTATTCTCTTCCCGATAACCAACATTCCGTTCTCCCCCCGTTGCTGACGTAACTTCCGCCAGAATAAGCAGTTAAATTCTCACGAAATTAGCCCGCTGTTTTTATCATTAATCAGTGGATTTTTATGGCCTCAGCAGAACATTATCTGGATTAAATGGATTCATAAGCCGCTGATAAATAATAACTTTGATTATCATTATCTAATGGATTTCGACAAACTAACCGTTGGTATTACGGCCAAGTGTCTATCGTTCGCTTCATTCTCGAATCTAGATCGGAAGCGTCATCTTCATGCCAGTTGTGAACGTACAAGATGTTTGCAAGACGGCGACAGTGTATCCCATATTGACGATAAGCCTTGATGAGCTCATCCGATGGATCTGTTACTCTTGCGTTGTAACGCTGACCTCCAATTGTCCGGAAAGTCTCGCTGCAATTCTTAATACCATGCGGACGCGGACCTATCGTTCGGTTGTCAGTCATTTCTTTGCAGTCCTCATGTTTCTGGCACGCCTGTAAATAGCTTGCCGCGTCACCCCATAATCGTCTGCTACATCTGCGGCTCTCTCTCCGGCCTGTATCCGTTTTACGGCCTCTAAAACCTGTGCATCCGATACAACCTCTTTCCGTCCGCCGGTCTTGCCTCTGGCTCGTGCCGCTGCCAAGCCGTTGACTGTTCGCTCAACGATCAACTCGCGCTCCCACTCAGCCATCGCGGCGATGATTGCGAAAATCAGTCGTCCCGTCGCGGTTCTCGTATCGAGGTCCATTGAAAGAACCTTCAAATCAACACCTTTGTCGTGCAGGGCTTTGACTGTCTGCACCACTTCAACTAGGTCTCTGCCCAAGCGGTCTATCGCAGTGACCACGAGAACATCACCGCCGCGCAATTCCTTCCAGCAGTTTATCCAACCGGGACGCTGCATGTTCTTCCCGCTGGCCTTGTCCTCAAAAATTGCTGCCGGTTCGACGCCATATTTTACTAGCTGGTCGATCTGACTGCGATTGTTCTGGTCATTGGTGCTGACGCGGACGTATCCAATTAACGCGCGCTGTCCAGCCTCCTGCGGACAATCGGACAATTTCAAAACCCTGTTTTGTGTGAGATTTGTTTATAACCCATGCAGGAATTAATTGTCAACTTACTTGACAGATCATCAGGTGTAAACTATGATGACAATTAATCGGAAGAGGGAGAATTTCTTCCGAATGCCAACGCCAAATAACGCTGACATCCAAACCCCGGAGATTTGTTATGAAGAAGAACATTCTAATTTTGATGTTTTCGGCAGCTATACCATCAGCGTATGCAGTCTTCCGCTGATGCTCAAATACAGAAGAAAATGATGCAAAATTACCTGAAATATATCGTCTGCACGATCGCAACTGGCGTCCTTATAACCTGGGGTATCCATGCTTTTGAAGGGCAGGCTGTTCCGATGCCACAAGCTAGTGCTTCTCCTCCTTCGGGCGGATGTGGGGTAATAACGAAAGCGTGGATCGAACAAAAAGGAGGAGGAGGCAGTTTTTTGAACCGTGCTCCAATGTATAGCGAATACCATTTAGCTGTTCGATATAAGAGTGGAGGGTCAGATACTTTCCTCGTTGATGAAAATGAGTTTGGCGCCTTTAAGGAGGGAGACCCGATCACTGTCTCTTGGGCTAAACGAAAATGGGCCATGGGTGAGGAAGGTGAATACTGGGCCCCAACTAGGAAATACGGCTGCGATTGACACCCAACTCCCGGAGAGTTTGCCTTGCAGAAGATTTCAGCACTTCTGGCTTTTGCCGTTTTTGTCGTGTGTCCTGCACATGCGACCGAACCGGTGACCTCTCTCACCGTGAGGGACCATCAAATCACAGTGCACACAGTTGGTCAGACAGATCACGTAATTGCAGTGGATGGATCAATCCTGGAGCACGATACCGACAATGAGCAAGTGGGGCTTCTCGGCCCTTACACAGGACAGGGACATACCTATGTGCTGCTGGCAGAGAGCGCGGGCGGCAATGCCTGTGAGATGCAGTTTCAGGCGGTCGATCTCACGCCCTCCCCTGCCCGCCTCAGTCCGGTGTTTGGCAACTGCAGTCCCGATGTGCATGTGAAGGTCACAGGGGGTGAGCTGCACGCCACCACAGGCGGCTATACGGGGCGCCCCAGCGTTGGATCGCCGAAGATCCCCGGCGAAACTATCGTTTTCAGGGATGGCAAGTTCACCCCTGCCCGCTAAACAATAAAGGGTAATGCTTGACGCTCTCCACCTGACCGGATCCTGGCCCGTTCTTCGCCCGCGTGTTCTCGAACAGGTGGATCGTCTCACCCGGCAACGTTTGGGCGAGGCCGACGCTTCGGCCGACGTATTGCGCCCCATTCTCTCGACCGCGTGCTTCTCCCCTCCCCTGCCCGTCTTCATCGCCGGCAGCGCGCTTCCCGATGGCGATTTTCTACCGGACACTGAACTCCCCCAAAGCGCGGAACATGCCGCCGTTGCCCGCACGATGGTCGAAACCGCCCTCCCCTCCCTTCCTGTTGGTTTCCGGCTTGAGCTGGTGCTGGAACTTGATCGCCAACGGCTGGCGTTCGTCGCGGCCGTGGTTTCGGTTGACCGTGGCAAGCCAATGTCCGCGCAGGCTGAGAGAGAAGGTCCGGACGCGATTTCCGTCCCTGCTCCTATCGGACAGGCTCCAGCCAATGTGGCGCGCTGGTTCGCCGCCCTGTCCGCAGTGGAGATCCCCGAACACGACGGGCGACTGAAGACATCGCAGGCGGCCGTTGGTGCCTTCGTGCAGCTTGGCAAGGCCGCCAATACCCGTCGCGCCTATCGCTCGGCCATCGCAGGCTGGTGTGCGTGGGCGGGAGGTCATGGGCTTTCCGCCCTCCCCGCCCACAGCGAAGACGTGGCGACCTATCTCGCGGATCTCGCATTGCGGGGACGGAAGCCGGCCACGATCGAACTGCATCGCGCGGCGCTGCGTTATCTCCATCACATCGCCCATCTTCCTATTCCGACTACACACGCGCTCGTCTCCGAGACGCTGGCGGGCATTCATCGCGCCCCAAGGAAAACACTGCCGCGTCAGGTAAAGGGTCTGACCTGGGAGATGATCTGCGAGGTTGTCGATGCGATCCCGATGACCTCGCTGGTGGACGCCCGTGACCGCGCCATTCTGCTGATCGGTTATGGCGGCGCCTTGCGCCGATCCGAACTGGCCGCGATCCAGCTTGAATACGTCACGCTCGACGACGACTGCATGCGGATCACCCTCCCCCGGTCAAAAGGCGACAAGAAGCATCACGGTACCACGATCATCATTCCGCGCGGGATCACCCGGCATTGTCCGGTGCGCGCCTGGGAGACGTGGCTGCGGCAGTCAAAGCTGACGCCGAAAAAAAAGGTCAAGGGAGCTAAGGTCGACAGCGAGAACACGAACACGGCGGCCTTCCCGCGGATCTGGGCACCGGCGGCTACGAAGGACAACAAGCCGCCCTCTGCCCCGAAAATTGGCACGGAGAGCCTCTCGGACTGGTCAGTCGCCAAGATCATCAAACAGCGTTGCCATGCGGCCGGGATCGAGGGTGACTTCAGTGGCCACAGTCTACGCCGTGGTGCCATCACAACCGGCGCGCAGGACGGCTTCGACCTCACGTCGCTCAAGCGCTTCTCGCGGCACCGCGATTACCGCGTGTTGGAAGCCTACATCGAAGAGGATCAGGCGCTCACGAAGCATCCAGGGAAGACCCGGTTCTGATTGCCGAGTGATCCGCCCCGCATTTGTGTTCATTGCCGACGCGAGACACCTGTGTTTTTTGCTGACGACCGAAGTGACCTGTTGATGGCCGACAGAGACTCGAGTCTGATTCTTCAATTAAGAAAGTCTTAACGCCGTGAAAAGGGAGTTTTGTGTTCTCTGCTGACGTTTATTTCGATAGAGTTTTCCCAGTGTTTTTTGCCGACGGATGCAACCGACCGCTTCAGCGCAGGCAGTTATCCACATAGCGAGATGTGTTCGTTGCCGACACCGAAAATTGGAGCCAAAAAAAAATATCTACATTTCAATGCACTAGGTTTTTATCCACGTGTTGATTGCCGACGAAACAATATTACTTACAATACTTCCTAAATTGTTCTTGCGTCAGCAAACAACACTCCGACGCCAGCAGTGCGTCAGGGACGAACACATCATCCGCGCCGTCAGCAAGAAACACATCGACAGGCTCACAAGACCGTGCATTTTCTCATCACCTTGGAATAGCTTGGATAACCAGTGTGAAAGACCGAGCCCCGGAGCAGGATGATCTCTTTGAAAATCTCCACGGGCTCGTAGAGACCCACGGAGCAAATGAAGCTCTGACATTCGCCCAATCATATGCAGCTAATCGCCCCTCACCACGCCCCCCGTCCCTCCTCGACGTAGTCGCCGGGCGTTCGGGCCGTAAAGTGATAGATGCCGTATCCTCATCTCTCGTAAGGGAAGCGGAAGGTGGCGGCGAGGTCGGATATACGTACACCGCATGGTGTCTTGCAGGTCTCCCACATAAAGATCGCGACCCTGGCGAGGACTGGCTAATAAAGACGGATTACGCACAGCTCTTAGTACGGCCAGGGGTGCGCCTTCGAGATGATGACGTAAGAGAAGACCTGTCAGTACCCTCTGGTGCAATCGCTCGACTGCTCCTGATTGATTGGCAGTCCGAAGCACTCGAGAATCGCAGTAGAGAAATATATCTTGGCAAAAGTCCCGCCGCGCTACTCAAAAAGCTTGGCTTGAGCCGTGGCGGTCCAATTTCCAGGAAGCTCTTGGAACAGATTGAACGGCTCGCGACCTGCACAATCGACTTCAAGTTTGGAAACGACCAAGCGGGCGTGGTCGTAAATGAACGGTTGGTAGAAAGCTTCCGCTATGTAGGCGAGGTCGATCCCCGCACTAAGCGGACTACGCGGATGATCGAACAAATTACACTTTCTGAGGCGTTTTATAATGAGTTGCGTCGTCATCCAGTGTTAATCGACCGCGCGGCTATTAAAGATATCCAGACATCGCCACGAGCGATTGACGCTTATCTCTGGCTGGCATTTCGCTTGCACGCTCTGCGTGACGAAACGCCTGTTTCTTGGGCGGCGTTATGGAAGCAGTTCGGTCGCGAGTTCAAACTGTTGCGCCAATTCAAAGCAGAATTTCAAGAACCTCTTGCGTTAGCCTTGGCTGCCTACAGAGCCGCAAAAGTAAAAGTCACGGAGAGGGGAGTAGTCCTATCACCCTCCCCTCCACCTGTAGATCACTAAGTATTCTTTCTGACCTTCGAGAAATCCTTGTACAGCTGTGGGATCTTCTCCAATAAGAAGGAGACAAACTCAGGCGATTTCTCACTCCGAATGTCGATGCGACCTTTTCGGTCGCCAGATTCGGCCTTCACAATCAAATCCTTGTCAGGCGATTGCCAAGATAACGGCTCACGGTTCGCTCCCGTGACAGATGAGGCTTTCGGTCCGACCGCTGCTTTGTAGGCCGCCATAAAACGCTTTTCATCGTCCGCGTTGTGCTCAGCTGTTTCACGAATAAACTTTAGGCAGCGTTTCTGCCCACCCGGAGATTTTAATGCGTCAGCGAAGTCCAACCATCGCTTTCTCCCGATACTCGGGCAACGCCCCAAGTAGGCTACAATTTCGTCATCGAGTTCTCTCGCGACACTGATGAGTCGAGAAAGTTCAGTCTTATCTATTCCTAAAGCGGCCATGGCAAGGTCACGACCATAACCTAGCTTCTCGAGCTTTTTTGCGAAAAGAGCACGCTCTAAGAAAGAAAGATCTGTGCGCTCGCTGTTCTCTTGGCCTTGAGCGATTAATAGGTCTGCATCGCTTAGTTCCTTGACTATCGCTTTGACGGTGATGCCAAGCTCTAAACAAGCCTTCAATCTTCGATGACCGAAAGCGACCTGATAGCGTCCTGATGTTACAGGGTTCGGACGTACCAAAATCGGCGACAGTTGACCACGATCTGCGATGGCGTCTCTCAACGACAAGAATGTATCGTCTGGAGCATCAAGACGGTCAGGTAGAAACGAAGGGTCCACAATCCCTGGATCAAGCTCAATTACATGGGCTCCGTCCCGAAGTTTCTCCTCAAGCTTTTCGGCTTCGTTCGCCTTAGCTTTGAGGTCCCCAAGGCTGCGAGCAACAGACCCGAGCGCACCGCTTCGGCTAAACGTACCTGACGGTTTTACTTCGTTTGGGCGATTGGCGTCGGTTTGGGTCGATAGTAATTTTCCGAGCGTGTGGTTACGGGCCATGTTCTAACTCCTCATGTATTTCAAAAGTGCTGTTGACAGGTGTCAACAGCGGGCTAGCCGTCCCTACCCCACGCACGAAATATGAGTTCTCGTATCTCGTTATTAACTGCGTTGACGGATTCCAAAGCGCGGTCATAAGTCGATCCGGTAAATTGCTTTCTCTCGATTTCAAAAAGGGACTGTTTTGTAATCGCCGCATCTGAAATGGCCGTAGTCTTGAGCATCGGATGCGTCAGGACGTGGTCGCCAAATAACGAGCGCATAAACGCTGCCATCTGCGTCTGCGGGCCATCGGACGGCTCGAATCGTGTAAGAAGGTAGCGGACCCAGCTGTAAGACACGTTGGCACCCGCGTTGCGTAAATGAGTCATCACGTCGCTCATCATCATGAGAAACTGACACATCGACATAACGTCCAACATCTGCGGGTGAACAGTAATAAGAAGACCTGTCGCAGCACAGACTGCAGACATTGTAAGATACCCGAGTTGTGGAGGACAGTCGATCACAACAACATCGTAGTCATCTTCCACCTCTTGTAGCGCTTCGTCTACACGCGAGAAAAATACTGCGCCAGCCTGGTCTGAGGACGCCAAAAGCTTCGGCGTTTCATATTCGAACTCCATCAGTTCGATATTGCCCGGCACGATATCCAAGCCGGGAAAATTTGTGTGGCGAACGATATCTGAGAGCGGACGTCGCTCGTTGTCATATCGTATCGCACCATAGAGTGTTTCGTTGGTATGGACGTCAAACTCAGGTTGGAAACCATGGAGCGCTGACAGGCTGGCCTGCGGGTCCAGATCAATCGCGAGAACGCGCAGACCGTCAAGAGCTAGTCCCTGGGCAAGATGGGCTGCCGATGTTGTCTTTCCGCTGCCACCCTTGAAGTTTACAACGGCGACTACCTGAAGACCTTCATTTTCATTGCGCGTTGGCAAGTAGTTCCGGCCGTTCCGGGTGTTCGATGCGAGGAAGCGCCTTAGTTCCCAGATTTGCTCAGCTGAATAGCTGCGACGGCCTCCCTTCCCCACATGAGGGCTTGGTCCTTTCCCCTCTAATGCGAGGTTGCGGAGATAGGCAGGGGTCACCCCGATAAGCTTGGCTACCTCCCCGATTTGAAATTGTCTCAAACCCTTTCGCGCATTTGGAGGAAACAGCTCCATGCGATGTGCCTGTAGTTGAGTGGAAAGCATTTCTGCCTGTTCAGAAAGTAGGACGTCCATGCCCTCTTCAAGCGGCGTCGTTAGGTCCATCGGTAAATTCCTGATGTGCGCTCGAAACCGCCACATGCGGTAGGTGGCGCGAAAAAATACTATAACCGCATTTACGGATCGAGTTGACAGGTGTCAACCGAACTCTTGGGGCTCAGGGACAAAACTGATTTTGGTGCGACCGGCGAGTTGACACCTGTCAACATTCGACAAGGACAGAAGGACAGAAGGACAGAAGGACAGAAGGACAGAAGGACAGAAGGACAGAAGGACA
>NZ_JBDNXK010000013.1:19719-52373 GCF_047721705.1 Acetobacter sp.
CAGAAGGACAGAAGGACAGAAGGACAGAAGGACAGAAGGACAGAAGGACAGAAGGTGGCACCAGCCCGGCGCGTGCGGCGCAAGTGGTGGGTTCTCGCCAGGCTTGTCCGCTGCGCGGTCTGCACGTGGCTGCGATCCCGGCGCTGCGCGCCGCACCTGCGCCCCCCACTCCGGCCCGGTTGACGCGAAGGCATAAGGGAAAAGAAATGAGGTGAGACCGAAAGGTCAGCCCCCTTTCCGCTCCCGACGGCCAATCCCGGTCATCCCCGAAATCTGGCACCCCGACCCTCGCAAGAGGCGTCGGGCGCTGCCGTTTGGACGGAGTGCGTCATGTCCGCGTCTTCCCAGCAGTTCAGCCTGTTCGACACCACAGCTCTCTCCGGCGACCTCGCCGCCCTGTGGGCACTCGACGACGATCAGCCCATCCCCGATGTTGCCCCGGCTCCAGCCAAGCCCCTGCGTATCCCCGCGCGCGATTTCTGTCTCGACGGCGTGCGCGGTCTGGCACAGGGCTGGAAAGCCCGCGCCGAGGCCAATGTCGCAGCGATTGCGCTTGTCGCCACACTCGAGCGCGAGGACCGCAACGCGACATCGGCCGAGCAGAACGTGCTGGCTCGCTTTACCGGCTTCGGCGCGGGTGAGCTGGCCAATGGCCTGTTTCCGGCACCCGGAAAAGAGGTACGCAAGGGCTGGGAGGATGTCGCGTCGGAACTCACGCGGCTGACCAGCGAGAGCGAGCGGGCCGGGCTGCAGCGCGCCACGCAATATGCACACTACACGCCAGAGCTGATCGTGCATTCGCTGTGGGACATGGCCCAGCGCATGGGCTTTCGGGGCGGTTCCGTTCTCGAGCCCGGTTGCGGCACCGGCCTGTTCATCGCAGCACGCCCGGCAAAGCTCGAGGGAAAGATCGCCTTCACCGGGATCGAGAACGACCCGATCTCGGCGCGGATCGCCCGCAAACTCTATCCGAGCCAGTGGATCCGTAGTGAGGACTTTACTCGCGCCCAGCTAATCCAGGGCTACGATCTCGCCATCGGCAACCCGCCTTTTTCCAACCGGTCGGTGCATGGCCGCGAAGGTCTGGAGAAGCTGGGGCTGAGCCTGCACGACTTCTTCATCGCGCGCTCCATCGAGGCGCTGCGCCCGGGCGGGATAGCGCTGTTCGTCACGTCCCGCTACACGCTGGACAAGACCGATCCCACTGCACGCCGGACCATCGCCGAGACCGCCGATCTTCTGGGGGCGGTCAGGCTGCCCGAGGGCGCGATGCGCGACGACGCGGGAACGGACGTCGTGGTGGACGTGCTGGCCTTCCGCAAGCGCGAGATCGGCGAGGCTCCCTGCGACGAGACCTGGCTTGAAACGGGCAAGATAGCCGACAGCGATGAGGGCAACGGCCCACTGATCGTTAATCGCTACCTTCTCGCAAATCCCGCGCAGGTGCTTGGCACGCACGCCTGGACCACCACGCAGTTCGGTCCCGGCTACACCTGCACGCCCCGCACGGATGCCGGCCTCGATGTCCTGCTTCCGGAAGCCCTCAACCGCATCGCGCCCAACGTGCATTTCCTGCCGCCACGCGAGAGCCGGATCGTCCGGCCGGCAGGCGACGGCGTGCGGATCGGCACGGCGGCAACCGGCGCCGATCTCAAGGAAGGCAGCTACTTCGTCGAGAAGGGCACGCTGCACCAGATCATCGACGGGCAGGCCCAGAAGGTCGCAATCCGCAAGGCTGGTTCCACCGAGGGGATCTTCGCCAAGCACGGTCGCATCATCTCAGCGCTGGTGCCGGTGCGCGATAGCGCCCGAGCCGTCCTGCGCGCGCAGATGGCCAATCAGCCCTATGGCGAGCTGCAGCGTCGGCTCAAGACCGCCTATCTGTCCTTCGTGCGTGAGTTCGGTCCAATCAATCATACGCGGACCAGTGTGCGCGAGGATCCCGAGACTGGTGCGAAACGCGAGACCCAGCGCCGCCCCAACATCCAGCCTTTCGCGGACGATCCGGATGTGTGGCTGGTCGCGTCGATCGAGGACTACGACGAGGCAACTGATACCGGGCGCATGGGGCCGATTTTCTCCGAGCGCGTCATTCACGCGCCGAGCGAGCCGGAGATCCACGGCGCGCACGACGCACTGGCGTTGTCGTTGCACGAGACCGGCCGCGTGGATCTTGCGCTGATCGCCGAGCTTCTGGGCCGCAGCGAGGCGGATGCGCTGACGGAGCTGGGCGATTGCGTCTATCTCGACGCTGAGAAAAGCGGGCAGGGCAGGGACGTCTGGGTGACGGCCGACGAGATGCTCTCGGGTGCAGTGCGAACGAAGCTGGCCCGCGCGCGTGAGGCGGCGCAGAGCGATCCGCGCTTTGCCCGCACGGTCACCGCCCTCGAGGGCGTGCAGCCGTCAGACCTGCGGCCCTCGGAAATCACCGCCCGTCTGGGCGCGCCGTGGCTACCGGTCGCCGACATCGAAGCCTTCGTGTCCGAGGTGATCGGCGTGGAAACCACGATCCATCACACAGCGTCGGTAGCGTGCTGGAGCATCGACCGCGCACCGTTCTTTGGCAAGGCCGAGGCGACATCGGTCTGGGGAACGGAGCGGCGGAATGCGGCCGATCTGCTCGACGACGCGCTCACGCAGTCTATTCCCAAGATCTGGGATCACTTCAAGGATGAGAACGGGAACGACAGACGCACGCTGAACACGCAGGAGACAGAGGCCGCCAAGGAGAAGCTGGGAGCGATCAAGCGCGCCTTCGAGACGTGGGTATGGCAGGACGCCGATCGCTCTGACCGTCTGGTGAAGCTCTACAACGAGACCTACAACAATCTCGTGCCCCGCGTCTTCGATGGCTCGCATCTCCGGCTGCCCGGCGCCAGCAGCGCAATCACCCTGCGCCCGCACCAGAAGCGCGTGATCTGGCGGATCATCGCCTCGGGCGGCACCTACATGGCGCACGCTGTGGGGGCGGGAAAGACCTTCTCGATGGCGGCGGCCGTAATGGAGCAGAAGCGCCTCGGGCTTATCAGCAAGGCGTGCATCGTCGTGCCCGGCCACTGCCTGGCGCAGATGGCGAAAGAGTTCCTGATGCTCTACCCGACAGCGCGCATTCTGGTCGCCGACGAAACGAACTTCGTCAAGGCGAAACGCCAGCGCTTTATCGCCCGTGCGGCCACGGAGAACTGGGACGCGATCATCATCACCCATGACGCTTTCAAGTTCATTCCCGTCGAAGCCGATTTCGAGCGCGGTATGATCGAGAGTCAGATCGCCTCCTACGAGACTCTGCTCAGCGACATCGACAAGGACGATCGCATCTCGCGCAAGCGTATCGAGCGCATGAAAGAGGGGATGGAGGACAAGCTGGTAGGACTGGCCGCGCGCAAGGACGATCTGCTGCACATGGGCGAGATCGGTATCGACCAGATTCTCGTCGACGAGGCACAGCTTTTCCGCAAGCTGTCTTACGCCACCAATCAGGCGGACCTGCGCGGCGTCGATCCCAATGGTTCGCAGCGCGCGTGGGATCTGTTCGTGAAAACCCGTTATCTGGCAGCAAACGATCCAACGCGGCCGCTCATCATGGCGTCAGGTTCGCCGATCACCAACACGATCGCCGAATTGTGGAATGTTGGTCGCTACATGAACCTTGCCGCCCTTGAGGCACGGGATCTGCACGAGTTCGACGCCTGGTCGGCCAGTTTCGGTGAGACCCGCACCGAACTTGAGCTGCAGCCCAATGGCCAATACAAGCCGGTCACGCGCTTTACCGAGTTCGTCAACGTAGCAGATCTGATCGCGATGTATCGCGACTTCGCCGATGTGGTGCAGTCCGACGAACTGCGCAAATACGTCAAGCTGCCCGATGTCAGGGGCGGCAAACGGCAGATCGTGGTCGCTGACAATCACGTTGAATTCAAGGCTTTTCAGAAGACGCTGGCATGGCGGATGAAGGCGATTGAAGAGCGCACAGGTCGTCCGCAGAAGGGTGACGACATCATCCTGAGCGTGATGAACGATGCGCGCTTCGGGGCCATCGACCTGCGCTTTGTCGATCCGTTCGCGGCCAATGACAACCGCTCGAAGCTCAACGTCATGATCCGCAAGGTGTTCGCGATCTGGCAGGAGACCTCGGCCAACCGCTACACCAACCCCGACACGGGGCGTCCTTACGATCTCCCCGGCGCGGTGCAGATGATCTTCTCCGATCTCGGCACGGAATCCGCGCAGGCCAAGCGTGGCTTCTCGGCCTATGTGTGGATCCGCTCGGAACTGATCCGCATGGGCGTGCCGGCCGAGCAGATCGCCTTTATGCAGGATTACGACAAGGCGGCCGCGAAACTGCGGCTGTTCGGCGATCTCAACGCCGGACGCAAGCGGATCCTGATCGGCTCGACGGCGACGATGGGGACGGGCGTGAACGCCCAGCAGCGCCTGATCGCCCTGCATCATCTCGACGTGCCCTGGCTGGTGGCCGACATCATGCAGCGTGAGGGACGCATCGAGCGACAGGGCAACCAGAACGCGGAAATCCAGATCTACGCCTACGCGCAGCAGGGATCGGTGGACGCCACCAACTGGCAGCTCCTTGAGCGGAAAATGCGCTTCATAGGTCTGGCCATGTCGGGAGACCGGTCGATCCGACGCATCGAGGACGTGGGCGGCGAGGGCAACGACTTCGCCATGGCCAAGGCGCTGGCGTCCGGCGACATGCGCCTGATCCAGAAAGCAGGGCTGGAAGCCGACATCGCCCGTCTCGAGCGCCTGCAGGCGGCGCATTACGACGACCAGTTCAACGTGCGGCGTCAGATCCAGCATGCGGAGCGCGACATCGCAACGGCAACGTCGATCATTCCGAAGCTGGAAGCGGCGATCGCCCAGCGCGTTTCCACGAAAGGCGAGGCGTTTGCGCTGCATCGTGACCGGGGCGTGGTGGAGAGCCGCGAGAAGGCCGGCGCGTGGATCCTCTCGCAGGCCCGTCTCGCCGAGCGCGAGAAGCAGGAGGGCCGCTGGGTGATGGGCCGCATCGCGGGCTTCGAGGTGGTGTGCGAGGCGCGCGAGAACCAGTTCTTCTCCACGAACAAAGGGAAACCCGACGTGGAAGCCTATGTGTTTCTCGACACGCCCGCAGGCGATGTGGACATCGAGATCGACCGCGAGACGAAACCACTGGGTCTGATCTCGCGCATCGAGCACGCAGCACTCCGCCTCGACGGCGATCTGGCGAACGCGCGCCGCAGCTTTGAGGAGGCCGAGCGTCGCCTGCCAGCCTATCGCGCGCGTCAGGGCCTGCCGTTCACAGAGGCGGGCGATCTCGAGGCGAAGCTGGCCGAGCTGGTGGCGCTGGATGCGGATCTCGAGGCCTCGGGCAAGGAGGAGGAAGCCGCGCTGAAAGAGGCGACCGCCAATGACGACAGCGCGGCCAGGACCACCGAGCCGGTCGAGGAGGTGGCCTGAGAAAAGCAGGAAGAAGAAGGGCAGGAAAGGGGAGGAAGGGCGCGCCACAGGCCGTCCGTCCGCCGCAAGGGTGCGCCCCGTTCCGGGGCCGCGCAGGCGCGCCCTTGCCCCGGCCAGCCGTCTGCGCCGTCGCCGGAGAGCATAAGGAAAGGAGTAAACAGAAATGACGGCGCACCATCGAGACGACATCGTGATCTGGCCTGACGGGTTCCATGCGACAGTGGGAGAGGTGAGGTCTGGAGAGTTCGCGCACAGGTCGGATGATTTCGAGATTGTCCGGCTCGAGGATACCGATCGTCTGCGGGAGCTTGGTGTCATGGATGGGGAGTCTGAGAATGACTGATCCGATGACCGCGACCGCTCTCGAAGGCGTGCTCACGCGCGTGTTCGAGGGCACGTTCAGCCATTTCCCACCCGACGTCCGCGAGGCCGCGCGGGATGGCTATCTGGTGTCCGTCTCGGTCGCCCCTGACGATCTCGTGGACAACGTGCGCGAGCGTCTGCTCGATGACGTAGTGCGGGCGATCAATGGGCCGGAACGGCCGAGCGTCCATGATTGCGATCAGGAGGTTCGCCGTCGCTTCCGGGCGAGTGTGGAGAAAGCCGTGCCGGGATCGTGCGCCAAGCAGGTGGAACCGCTCGCGCCCGCGCCTCCCATCGACGCCCAGCCCTGGCAGCTTGCGAGCGATCCGCAGGCATACGGACAGCACGCGGGGTGGTGGATCGTCGTGGATGGCACGCTCGCGCACGAACTGTCCGAACCGGTGCCGACACACGCCCTGGCGCAGCGCATCGCTGACGGGATCAACGCGGCCGATCCCACGGCCGAGTGGCACCGGCACTGGTTTGTCCTGCGCTGAGCCTGCCGCCGACAGTCCCTCATTTTCACAATAGGAATACAGATCATGTCCCATCGTATCGCTTACGATGCCGTCGCCGTACGCTTCCCGATCGAGACGTTGCGCGAGGCCTTTCCCCAGACCCGCCTGTTCGACGATCAGTTTCTGCTCTTCGAGCTGGGCGGCGACAACAATCTCACGGTCCAGCAGTATCGCGGCAACCGCCTCGTGGAAATACGGGTGCGCGACTGGAGCCTGATGGCGAGCGGCAAAAAATACCAGGTCATGACAACGGTTGTTGAAACCGCAGCGTGGTGCGAGGGCGGCGGTCTGCGGCTGTCGGGCAGTCGTGACACACAGGCCGAGACCTTTATTCGCCGTTACCGCAACATTGTGGACGCGGCCGTTGCGCCCGAAACGCTTGGACGTCTTCTTGGATGCTCCGTGACACTGAATGTTCCCGATCCACAGACTGTCGATAGCGAGTGGCGGCACAAGGAACTCAGCACATTGATCGCGTGTCTCGAAGAACGGCGACCCGAGCGGGTCGGGGACCGGCTCCAGTGGACGCTTTACCCTCTGCGCGACATGCGCGACGCGGCCCTCCTGTTTTCCTGGCAGCATTTGGATGAACGGCGGATCTACAATCGTGCCCAGATAACAGGTCATGAATACGACGCGACACCGCTGGCGAAGCAGCTGAGCACAGGCACCCTTGCACTGGCATTGTGAAAACGGACGCTGTCAGAAGAAAAAAGAAGACAGGGCAGGAGAAGAAGGCAAGGGACGCGCCACAGGCCGTCTGTCCGCCGCAAGGGTGCGCCCCGTTCCGGGGCCGCGCAGGCGCGCCCTTGCCCCGGCCAGCCGTCTGCGCCGTCGCGGAAAGCATGAGGCAGAGAAAAAAGCCAGCCTCGCAGCCATGAGATCAAGGAGATGACCATGACGGAACTTCGTCGTGTGGACCCGAAAACGCTTGTCGTGAACCCCGACAATCCGCGCCGCAGCGCCCCCGATCCGCGCGCGGACCACCAGCTTGCGCTCAACATCAAGACCGTGGGGCTGATTCATCCGCCCTGCGTGCGCGAGCTTGAGGACGGCCGCCTGATGATCGTGGCCGGGCACCGGCGCGTGCGCGCCTGCATCGCCGCGAAACTTGGCGAGATCGACGTGCATGTGCGCCAGGGCGACGAGAAAAGCCATACGATGGCCTCTGTCGCGGAGAATGTCGTGCGTGAGGCTATGTCGGAATCCGATCAGTGGAACGGCGTGCTCGACATGCGCGCGAAAGGTGCGAGCGACACGGAGATCTGCCGGGCCTTCATGATTACGCCGGGCTATCTGCGCGGGCTTTCCCTGCTTGCGCAGATGCACGCGCCGATCATCGCGGCAATCGACGCGGGCATGGGGCCGTCCTTTGCCGAACGCAACGCGATCGCCCGCACGCCGCTTGAGCGTCAGCGTGATGTCTGGGCCGAGGTCTGGGCGGAAAGCGGAGAGGGTGAGAGCGATCCGGCCGACTACCGCATGACGGCCGAGGATTTCCAGTATTTCGAGTGGTCCGAGTTTGTTCAGGCGCTCGATCGCACCGAGCTGTATGCACGCGATTTCGCGTTTGACGAGGCCACCGCGAAAGAAGCGGGTGTCGTCTGGGAGGAGGATCTGTTCGGGCAGGGCGATCAGGACAATCGCTACTGCACAAGCTTTCCGGCCATGTTCAAGGCGCAGCAACTATTGGCGGAGAAGACGCTGCCCGAGGGTGGCCAGTTCATCGGGACAGACCACTATGGTGATCCGATGATGCCGGACGGGTATCGCCAGGTTAACCATTGGGAGTGCGCGCTGGAGAGCGATATCCCTGTTGTCTGGGTCAATTCGGGCACGCTGCAGATCAGGAGCGGCCACATGCGCGCCCGTCCGGTTCGTGCAGGAGAAGAGGGCGTGAACGGATCGCTCAATGTCACGATCCTTCCGGCCTCGACCGCGCCAAAGGAGCGGCCCGACATTTCGGGGACGGGCCTGAAGCTGATCGGCGAGGTCCGCACACAGGCGCTGCGCGAGGCGCTCGCAGGTGCGGGCGAGAGCGAGGACGTGGATCCGTGGAATCTGGTCGGCGCGTTCCTGCTGGCGCTGAGCGCGAACAACGTGACGATCCATGGCGATCACACGTACGATCCGTATGGCGGTGGATCCGCACGCGACCGGGCGGTCGGCCGCGTGTTTCCCGAAGGTGTGCTGGTGCGCGATCCGGCCACACTGCGTGAGGCCGCGCTCGACGTGCTCGCCAGCTTCATGAACTGCGAGGTGAGCATGCACAGCGGCAGCGGTCTGCCGGCGCAGCTTCTCGGCGTGCTGTTCGGCGCGGACGCCCACATGCCGAACATGGCCTTTGAGGCGTTCCTCAAGACCTACAGCAAGCCGGGCATCACAAAGGCGGTGAAGGCCGAGGGGCTGGAAGAAAAGCCGACCGGCAAGGCCATGCGCGAGGCGCTGATGGGCCACGTCGGCGAAGGCCGCTGGGTGCCCGAGGCGGCGGGTTTCGGGGAAGGGATCGCCGCTTGGAAGGAAGAACTGGCGCGAAAGGCCAAAAGCGCGGCCGCGCGAGCGAAACTTCAGGCCGAGCTTGAGGACGAGGATGAGCAGGATGAGGACGTCGCCGAGAGCGAGGATCTCGGCGAAGAGATCGAAGGCGGAGACGGCGAGGGGAGCGAAGATCTGGCACCGCTCGAGGCCGTAGCGCCTGCAGACGAGCCCGAAACAGACGAAGAGCCCCCCGCAGCGCCTCTTTCCGAACGCCCGGCCGATCCGCGCATTCCGCGCGAGTTGACCGAGCTGGCCCGCGCCATGCCCGATCACTTCGAGGTGGTGATGGTGTAAGGGGACATCGCAGTGCGGACGGGCTGTGCGCCCGTCCGTGAGATGCTATCAGATCATTTCGGGGCCGCCTGACGAGCCGGAGCGGCGAAACATCGCGTGAGACCATGCGCGCGGTGTCGCGGCCCCCATCAATCGTGGTCGGCCATGGCGCTTCGGGGGCCGCAGCGTCTGGCCCTGCACTGAAAGGGAAATCATGATCGTCGTGATCGTGGTGGACCGGAAGTGGCTGAAACGGGTTCTTCGTAAAACGAAGAAGGCCCTTCAGGCGGTTACCGCCGCACTGAAGAGCCTCTCCGATTAGTCACTTCTAGCCTCGGGGAAGGGGGTTATCTTTAGTCGGATGCCCCCTGACCCGGCTTCAGAGTAGGGCATACCGACCACGATTTTCAAGGGGCGATGCACATCCGTGTGTCGCCCCTTTTTTTGTGTCCTCGCCAGAGGCCACGGAAAGGAAATCCCTCATGAAACTGCATTTCGATCACGCGCTTGTGGCGCGTCTGCTGGCGCATGCCGAAGCGGCAACGGAGCATTCGCCCACCCTGGAGCAGCTCTACGATCCGGCTTTCCTGAAAGCGGGTGTGACCACGCAAGATTCTGCCTCCAGCGATATCGACGGCACGAAAGTCCCAGCGGGTCTGATGCTGGTGGGCGATCAGGGGATCTATCTGATGTCAAATGGGTGTCCCGCCCTGCCCGATGAAAACGGCCGAGCGAACCTCGTGGCGTACGCCATTGAAGCCGATCCCGAGAAACATCCGGACGACTGGTATGAGGTCAAGGCGGCCGCCTTTGGCGGTGACGACGGCGCGGAGTTTCTCGGCGCCGATGCGATCCGCAAGGCTCTCGAGGGGTCGCTTCTGGATGAATGTCTCGCCGCCACGCATCAGCACGCCGTATCTGGCGCCGCGCCCCAAGCCAAAGCGCGCACGGCCCGGTGTCCGTAAGACGTCCGCCTGAAAACAGGTGACGAGAAAAGCAGAAAAGCAAAGGAAGGAGAAGAAGGAGGGAAGGGGGCGCCATAGTCCGGCGTCCTCCACAAACGGTGGGTTCTCGCCATGCTCGCCCGCTGCGCGGCCTACGCGTGGCTCCGATCCCGGCGCTGCGCGCCGCGTCTGCTCCGGCCCCCGGCCCATGGCCTCTGGAGAGGTATCAGGAAAAGATGCTGGAAGGAGCACAGAATGTCGGTATCGGAAAACCCCGTGGTGGTGGGCACCATGGTCTCCACGATCCTCTACAATCGCGGACGCGGCTATGTGAAGGCCGTGCATGGGGAGGCTGGTCGTCAACCGGTTCGCGCGCTTTCACGAGGCGCGATCATGACGGGCGGCTCGGCCAACTACGACATCGTGTTTCTCGGCGGAGAGCGCAGCCTGCGGCTTCCCGAGGCGGTCCTGCGCGGCGTGCAGTGGACGGTGTATGCGCGCGAGGACGGGTTTGCCGATGCTGACGAACCGGCGCGTCTGGACGCGCTGGCGGAAGCCCGTGAAGCGGAAAAACGCCGTAAACAAGCCGAAGACAAAGCCGCGTTCGACGCCGAGGCAGCGCGCCTGCAGACCGATCCGGAACTCGCCCGTCTCAAGCAGGGCGACGAGAGGAGCGGCACGCTCGCTGCGGCCAATCTGCGCGTGCTGTTGAAGAAGCACTGGCCAAAGACCCGTTTCCGGGTCCGCAAGCGCCATTACGGCAGTCTGACCGTGTGCTGGGAGTGCGGGCCTGCCGAAGCGGACGTCAAAGAGATCACCGACCGCTTCAGAGGCTCGGGATACGATCTCATGAACGACTGCAGCACCGTCGTCGCCACGCCGTGGAACACGGTGTTCGGGCACGCCGACTACATCAGCCTCTACCGCGATCCCAACGCGCCGGTCGCAGATTGATCGCGTTCCTCAATTCTTAAAACCTGTTTTTCATACGGAGAGTTTCCATGTCTGAAACGCTGACCTCGACGCACGCCATCAACCGTAACGATCTGGCACAGTTCACGGGCACCACGCAGTATTACCGCTGGCTTGGCGGGCTTGTGCTCACGGATGGCGCCCATTTTCTCGCCAGCAACGGAGCGGCGTGGCTGCTGGACGTGCTTGCAAGCGTGCAGTCTCTGCCGTCCATGCGCGCCGAAGAGCGGCAGTTCTGGACGCTGAGCGTCGATCTGGAACAGCATCGCGGCGTGATCGTCTGCACCGACGGCGGCAAAGGACTGCAACGAGAGCAGGAGATTTACCGTCAGGACATCGAATACACCGATTTCCCGCTCACCGAGATCAAGCTGTTCGCCTTCAGGGAAGCGGGCCTTGGCCGCGTGGTGCTTCTGCCCAGAGAATACTGACAGCGCCGCCTTCTTTCGTCTGTCCCGGCCGCCCTTGAGGCGGCTTTTTCGCTTCTGGAGAGTCCATCATGCCCGACAGCCTTACCCGCGAACCGCCCGTCCTGCGCTGGGGCAGCGAGCGCGAGCCCTTTCAGCGCGAAGGCCAGCCCGGGATCACGGAAATGTCTGCGTGTGCCACGACGGCGGAATACACAGCCGGCCATATGGGTTTCTACGGCTATCTGCGCGTGGCCAATCGCATCTGCATCCGCATCGCGGGTGTCGGGATCTTCGATCTTCCCGATCAGTGCTGGTGGGATTCCTACGAAGCTCAGGAGCCGCCCGGGGACGTGGTGCGTGCAGCGCTGGAGGAAGAGGGTTTCTCCGACTTCTGAAGCCCGCCTCGCTATCCTTCCTTTCACGCCGCCTTCGAGGCGGCTTTTTCATGTCTGGAGACCCGACATGCCGCGTTTCACATTGTCCGCCTTACCTGTCTATCGCCTCGTTGTGCCTCACGGCCAAATCCTCAAAAGCGCCGGTGACATAGAACTTGGTCAACCCGCCACAATATTCGCCGACGATGTGACCGAGTTTGCGGACAAGGTGCAGCAGTATGGCGAAACGGTTGCCCGTCATGCGCCCCAACGCTCGTTTGCGATATTCATCGGCTGTGAGGGGGGTGTTCGCAAACCATTAGGGTTCGAGGTTGCTCGAAGGCATCGACAGCTCAATCTCGAACGCTGGACGCACGTCATCCATCCTGAGCCACGAGCGTATGACGGTGAGCCGGGTGTGCGGATGTGGGGCAGCGACGAGATGCCGTTCCAGATCGACGGGCAGGCGCCCTTCTGGTGGCCAGAGCAGAGCGACGAGTTCGTGGAACCTGCGCAGAATCATCTGGGGTTTTACGGATGGCTCCGCGCGGCCAATGCGGCCGTGCAGCGCAAGACCCACGGCAAGCGGATGCTGCTCGACTTCACAAAGGCCGAGGTGTTGCGCGTCGGGTATGACGCGCACGAGCATCCTTACGATGTGGTGGAAGCCTTTGCGCTGCAGCCCGAGATCGCATGAGGGGAGTGGATGAAATGACTGACGCTCCCCCGATCATGCGCCGTAAGATCGGGCGCCATGTTGTCGAGACCTGTGCGCGACCCGATGGCACCGTGCTGCTTCGCACGCCCGAAATCTACCCGGTCAACGCACGTGACTGGCACGGTCCCTATTCCGACATGGACGCCGCACTCGCGGATTTTACCACGCGCACCGCCATTCCGAAGATCACCCGCAAGCGGCTGGCGTATCTTCGCCGCCACGGTTTCGCGGGCGACGTCTGTGGCAGGGAGATGATTAGCCATCTCGATCCCTGGACGGGTGCCACGACGCTGAGTGAGTACGAACTGGTGAAGGACCTGGAAAATGCCTGAGTTTCGTGTCCGGATCATTGAGCGTTCTGTTCAGGCCGACAGCGCCGCCTTTCTGATCGACGCGCCCTGTGCCGAGGACGCCGCGCGCATCGTTCTCGACGCGGCGTCTGACGATGTGGAAAGCTGCGGCATGCGTCCGGTGATCCTGCCCGATGGGCGAGCCGCCTATCTCGACTGCGACGATCTTGTTCACAACGAAATCGTCGCCCAGGTGGAACACCCCGACACCGACGAGGAGATCGCCACATTCGGCGCAAGCGCATGGTTCGAGCCTGGACCGGCCGAGACCGCCGCGTTGCTCGGGGTGATGGAGCGGGTTCTGGCGGATCCGACACAGATGGACGCGCACAGCGCCTGCCGCTGGCTTCTGCGGCGTCTGGAAGAGCGGGAGAGAGAGAAACAGGAAGAAGGATAAAGCAGGGAAGGGAGCGACCAGAAGCGTCCGTCCGCGTCAAGCGGTGGCTCCGCACCGCGCTTGCGCGCGCTTTGCGGTGCCGGCGCAGGCGCCGCGCCTGACCCGGCCAGCCGCTCCCGGCCTGCGGGGAAGCATTCAGAGAGGAGAATGTTTCCATGGCATACACGGCCTCATCCACACGTCCCCGTAGCGTTACCTTCCGCAAGCCCACACGCTGGATCTGCACATCCGAGCCGGTGCAGTGTCACCGCTGCGGGATGGAATGGGAGCATGGCGACCCGGCGCTGACACTGCCCTGCGCGGGCTGTGGCGCGGACGCGGGCGAGCCGTGCCAGCGCCGCTCGGGAGGCAATGAAACCGTGTGCATCAAACGGGATCGGGCCGCCGAGGCGGCCGGACTGCTGCGCCCGTGCGAGCGTCTGACATGGGACGGACGGCACACCAAGCCGCTGCGCCTGTCGGGCGTGCCTCTGCCGCACATGCTCCCGGTCCTGACCGGTGCGCCCGTGAGCCGGGTGCTGTGAGCGGCCCGGATCTGGCGAGCTATGACCACATCATCGTCGCCTGTTCCTTCGGCAAGGATTCCCTGGCCTGCACGCTGCATCTTCTCGAATGCGGCGTGCCGCCCGAGCGTATCGAGTGGTGGCACCATCTGGTCGATGACGAGGCCGACGTGTTCGACTGGCCGCACGTCACCGATTATGGCAGCCATCTCGCCGACGCACTGGGCGTAAAACTATATTTCTCGGCCCGTCAGGGCGGGATCGTGCGCGAGATGTTGCGCGAGGACGCGCCAACCGCGCCCGTCTGGTTCGACACGCCCGAAGGGCGCGTGACGATGGGCGGACACGGCCCGCGCAACACGCGCCGCCGCTTTCCGCAGGTCTCGGCGAACCTGTCGGTGCGCTGGTGCTCGTCCTACGCCAAGATCATGGTTGCCGACACGGCGCTGCGCAATCAGGCACGGTTTCACCACGCGCGCACATTGTTCGTGACCGGTGAGCGGGCCGCTGAATCCGCCAACCGCGCCCGCTATGCGGCCTTCGAACCGCACCGTTCGGATCTGCGGGACGGACGCGCGCGGCGTCATGTCGATCACTACCGGCCGGTGCATGGCTGGAGCGAGGTCGAGGTGTGGGAATGTCTGCACAGACACGGGGTGATCGCACCTCTGCCCTATCGGCTGGGTTTTGGGCGGCTGTCTTGCCTGACGTGCATTTTCATGTCGGCCAATCAGGCGGCGACGCTGCGCTACATGGATGGTCAACGCTTCGCCGGTTTGTGCGCGTGGGAGCGCGCGTTTGGCTGCACGATCCGCCGCGATCGCGATCTCTCGGCGCTTGCCGATACGGGCGAGGTGTTCGCCCCGGTGCTGGCAAGACCGGATCTGGTGCGTCGCGCGCTCTCGCGCCGCTGGCGCGGACGGGTGCTTTGCGCCCCCTCACACTGGCAGATGCCTGCGGGCGCGTTCGGCGAGAATGCCGCACCGGTGTGACAGTTTCTGACACACCTTGCATCGCCGCTGCCGATTTTTCGGAAAAACGCTGCACAGTCGCACGAACAGGGCGGAGTGTGTGGCGCTCATCTCTCACTACCACGCTCAAAGGAGCCTGTCATGTCCGATACCGCCACGGTCGTTTCTCTTCCGGTTGCCCGTCAGCCACGCAATGTGCGGCGCGTGCTCGATCTGAGCACCGCGCATCTGGATCGCGGCGACACGCTGGAGTTTGAGGAATACCTCGTCACCAAGGGCCAGAGCGGCTCCATGGCCTGCCTGTCCGGACCCTATGGCTGGCTCGTCTCGGTGCCCGACGAGCTGGAGAGCATCCATGACGACGCCTCGCCGGGGCTCTACGCCATCCTTGCCTACGCCAAGGAGGCCGGATGTGACTGGGTGCTGTTCGACCGCGACGGTGACATCGACGATCGGTTTCCGGTGCAGTGGCAGGACTGAGGGATAAGGAAAAGACTGAAAGGGAGGAGAAGGAAGACAAGCGGGAGAAGGCCGCACCAGGCCTTGCCGTCCAATGCAAAGCGTGGCTCCTCGCCGCGCTGCGCGCGCCTGCGGTGCCGACGCGATGCGTCGGCTTTGCATTGGCCGTCAACGCCCGGTTGCGCGGGAAGGGTCCAGAGAAAACAAAGGATCCACACCATGTCCAAGCGCAGCTTTCCGATCACACGCAACGATGCGCGAGAAATCATCTTCGGCGTCATGGGCTTCATGCTCTTCATGGGGTTGGTCACGGTCCTGATCGTGGGACCGGGCTTTTTTCTCCCCGACATCGACGACCTCATCAGCCTCCTCTGAGGCGTCACCGCTTGTCTATTTTGGCCGCCCTTGAGGCGGTCTTTGTGTTTCAGGAGAGTTCCGATGCTGCGTCAGTATCATACCTCGCCCTTTCAGGGCGGGCACAATCCGCTGCGTGTCGGCACCGTCGCGCTGGGTTCGATCTTCCGCTTTCCAGGCCCGCGCCCCGGCCGTCCCTACCGGACGGTGCCGTGGATCGTGGAAGGGTTCTGCAACGGCACTCTGGCGGCCGCCGTGCGCAATCCGGTCACGGGGTTCTGGGAGGATCGCTTTATCAGCGGGCGCTCGCATCTCGCTCTGGTGCGATGCCTTGCCAACGACAAGCGCTCACGGATTTCGGTGCGGATGCTGGCGCAGATGGAAGATGAGGGGATGGGTGGCGGTCGCTATCCCGATCTGCCCGACGTGACGCGCTTTCATAACTGGTATCGCAACCGGAGCCGGGCGGCATGAGCGCGGCCCCGATCCTGTGCGAGCGCCTGCGCTCGCCGCCTTTCGTGGCGGAGCAGTTCACGCCCACCACGTGGAGTAGCGCGGCTGACAAAGCCCGGATCGGCAACGCCATCCTGCGCTTTCTCGCGCAGGGCATGCCGGCCGAGAAGCTCAACAAGGCGCTGTATGGGCGCGTGTCCCAGATGTGGAGCCATATTGCTCACTTCAATTCTCTGGGCTTCAGATCAGCATGGTTTGCAAGCGCGAAGACCCGCCATGCGTTCCTCAAACACATGGTGGATTACCCGTGCTGGGGCGATCCGGCCTTCACGTGGTCGGACGTCGAGCGCGAAATCGGCCAGCGGGTGCGCGAGAATCTTCTGGTCGAAGCCTGGGCGAAGCAGGTGCGCGACGAGGAAGAAGCCCATGAACGCGCCATGCTTGAGGTGTTGATGAAAAAGCACGGCGTCGCCGCCGCTGTTCCAGTCCTCAGTCGGCCCGCGATGCAGCTGGGGCTGTTTTAGGCGACGCTCAGCGCACCGTGCCCGCGCAGCGCCTCGCTGAGAAAAGCCAGCGCGGCACGCGGATATTTGCGGATCTCGATCACCGCACCGTCCGGCACGGCCAGACGGTAGGCTCCATGTTCGCGCGCGCAGCACGGCGCGCCTTCGAGAAACTTCACGCCCTTGCCGGTGCGCAGCGCCTGACGCGGGCCGAATACTCCCGCGATATGGCGACCGCCGAGAAAGATGTCGGCGTTGAACTGTCGCCAGACGGGTGCGCGTATATCGCGCTCCTCGACCTGGACATGGACGTTGCACTGATCGGCCCAGGCTTCCGGCGTGCCGTCCACGCCGTAGAGCGTGCGGCAGATCCCGCGCACGTTGTGCTCCTGATCGGCGAGAAACGTCCAGCCGACAGCCTTGCCCAGGCAGCGGCCTTTGAAACGTCGGCATTGCGTGGCCAACTCGGGATGGAAATCCGCAAGCAGACTCACGCGATCTTTCGAGACGGTGACAACGGCCATGTCCGTTTCTCCTGAAATACCCGGTGATTCTAGGAGAAATCCCTGATCTGTACAAGCGGATACACAGGGAAATGAAGAAGAAAAGCCGAAAAGCGAAGAGCAGAGCGCAGAAAAGACGCGATGCCGAACCGTCTGCCGGTCGTCGCGGTCTGACAGGGCCGTCGTCAGGCGCAATCCCCGAGCCTGCGGTCGCTCCGGCACCGTGAAGCCGCACGCGGCTTCCGCACCATGCCGGACCGAGGGAGTGCGCCTGCCGCCTGATGGCCCTGTCCGTCTGACCGCTACCGGCAGACGGTGCGGCATCGGGCCTCACTCTGTTGGAAGAAACACAGGGAGATGGCCATGTCGGACGTCGTAAACCGGATCATCCTCGTGGGGCATATCACGTGCTCTCCCGAGTTTGAGACAGGGGCGAGCGGAGAGAAGACCGCTGCGCGCTTCTGGCTCTGCACAACGTGGAACGGGACAGATCGTGAGCCTGCGCCGGGCGCTGACGCGCTTGGCTGGCATTACGTGGTCTGCACCAAGCCTCACGCGCTCCGCGCCATCGAGAACCGCTGCAGAGCGGGTACGCGCGTCTATCTCGAGGGACGCGCGCGGGCGCGGGCAATCGTTGCGAATGGCCTGACGCGCGGTGTCGTCACGGATGTGACGATCGAACCTGAGAACTGTGACCTGCTCGTTCTCTGACACGCAAAAGAGGGGACCGCGCCCCGTGCGCGCTCCTCCCAATCCTGACTGGAGTAAAGATCATGATGTTATCCTCATCCTTTTCGGGTGTCCCAGTCGCGCGCCTGCAGGCCCGCGCCCTGGCCCGTCGTCTGGAAGGCGAAGCCCTGCATATCGAAGGCAACCTCGTGCTGCCCGAGATCTCCGATCGTGCGCGCGCCCGGCTGCGCCGCACCGCCCACGAAGTGCGCCGTCGCCGTTCAGCCAAACTGCTTGAAAGCAGTCTGCGCGAGCTGGCAGGGCGTGAGGTTCTCGTTGAGCGTACGCCACGCCGGAGTATGCGGACATGAGCGCCCTTCTGCTGGGCTCACGCAGGACAGGACAGAAACTCTCTGGTATGATCGCCCATCTCATCAATCGAGGTGCCGTCATGACCAGACCTGCTGCCATCTCCGACGTTGAACGGGCACGCCGCGCCGAGGCAATCCGGCAGGCGACGGGAAGTGTCGAACTCGAAGGTTTCACAATCACGGATGAGGTGCGTGCCATCGACCGCCGCTTCATCGAAGGCGAGCTGAACGATGACGAATACCGAGAAGAAATCTTCAGACTCTGCCGCGCCGAATACGCCCGCCTCGCCGCAGAGCGGATCTCGTCTGTCTCTTGACGGTCTCCTCTCGAGGGTCCGGATCACGGAACTCGAACGTAAACCCCTCACAGGTTCGTTCGATCTCGATCATCTCAGGAGCACGCACGCCTACATCTTTCAGGATTTCGACCATTATCCGGGCGCTGTGCAGAAGGTCAGTCCGGGGCAGGTGCGTGGGGACAGCCGGATATGGATGAAACCCCGCACGCTTGAGGGCACGGACATCCAGTACGATGTGATGTATGCGACGCAGCACGTCGGTCAGAAGGCCGCCGAGGCCCTTGAGACCTTTCACCAGCTTGGTGGAATCAAGGAACTCGCGGGTCTCGACATCCGCGAAGCCGGAAACCGGCTGGCCGACCTCTACGCGGATCTCGACCATGCTCATGTTTTTGAAGAAGGCAACAGCCGGACGCTGCGTAGTTTCGTGCGGTCCGTAGCGCGTAAAGCGGGCTTCGATCTGGACTGGACGCGCACAGGAGTGACGCAGGAAAGTCGGAATGAGCTTTACGTCGCTCGGGACGTGGCTGTGATCGAGCGCGCTTTCCCCGGTATGACCGAAACCCGTGCGCTCGAGGACGAGGGTATGGGCTATATGGCGTTCCAGACGCTCAAGCAGTTGCGCGAGCTTCAGGGAAAGCGCGATCTCGGGGCGATCATCTCCGCAGGTCTTACGCGGCTGGAGCCGACACCGCGCCCCGAACCTGCGCCACAGAGCGGGCAGAGCGTGTTCGGACGCATTGTGGACTCTTTCTTTCGCAAGCCCGCCGCGGACGCCCCGCAGGCGTCTTCTGGCGCGTCGCCTGAAAAAGCGCCGTCATCTGGGAACCGGGAAGATCCCAAGCCGTCCGCGCCGACACCTTCGAGCCGCTCGCCCGGACCCGGTTTCTAGGACGACCGGAAAAAATCGCGCTCATAGGTGCGATTGCACGTTCAGTCGCACGGCACGCCCGCATGATGTGACCTCGTTTCCTGTGGGAGAGGTCTGTCATGGTGTGTTCTGTCCGGTTGCCGCTTCAACCACCCCCGCAGGCGGGGGTGGCACGGGGCCGGGGTCTGACCTCGCCGTCATGCGGCCAGGATGACATCCACGAGCCCGAGGTCTCAAGACAACCCTTCGGGCTCAGGAACGCACGCGGCGACAAGGCGTGGCTGCGTTCATCGCAGGGCTACGCCCCGCGCTGCCCGCATCCCCACCTCGCTTGCCTGCATTCCACCGGTCTTGACACCTCGGGCTCGCGGACGTCGTGGCGTTGGCAGGACGGGACGAGAAAAACGTCAGACCCCGACCCCTTTCAGCGGCAACATCGGGGGCTGCGCTGCCCCCGAACCCCCGCAGGACGAACAAGAAAAACAATATTCTGTGGTCGTTCCGTCAATACAGTACGGTGTCTTTTTATGCAAATAAAGTCGTTTATTTCGGCCTTTATTTACTTGGAGTGGTGCGCGTTCTGTACTAACCTTTTCTTGTATTCAGGATGTATCAGCAGCGGAGATCTCCGATGATCCAGCGTCAGACCGATGAGCAGGCCCGCGAGGAACTCGTGCGGTTTCGTGAAGAAATCCGCTGCGAGGTCGTTCTTGAGAAGGCCGGTTACAGGCTTGATAAGACGGAAAGCAGTAAGAACAACCAGAAGTATCGTCGTGGTAAAGGCGAAAGTATTGTCGTCAACCATGGCGGTCGCGGCTGGTGGTCGCCGCACCATAACGCGACCGACAAGGGTGCGAAGGGTTCGGTCATCGACCTGGTGCGCTTCCTCAATCCGGGGATGTCGCTCGGTCAGGCGCGGCAGGAACTGCGCGGACTGCTCGGCGTCGCTCCAACCGGCGCGACCTACGAGCACGCGCCCGGCGAGGAGCGTCCGCGCCGCGATCCCTCGGTGATGTGGAACCGTCACCCGGTGCTTGCGCGCGGATCGGCCGCTTGGACTTACCTCACGCTCACCCGCGCCCTGCCTGAAGGTCTCCTCGCGCACGTGGCCCGCCAGGGCGTCCTGCGCGAGGGCATCAAGGGGACCGCTTGGTTTGCCCACCACGACAACAACGGAGCGCTGACCGGGATGGAGATGCGCGGCCCGGAATACCGGGGTTTCTCCTCGGGTGGTGGCGGCAAGCGGCTGTTCCGTTTCCGGGCGGACGAAGGGACGCGCCCTCTGCGTCGTCTGGTCATCTGTGAGAGCGCGATCGACGCCCTGTCGTTTGCCGCGCTCGACCATGCCGTTTTCCGGCAGGGCACGCTCTACGTCTCCACCGCAGGCGGCCTCGGACCGGACGCCTGGGCGGAACTCAAGGCGCTGATGGCCGCACTCCCGCAGGCGCAGGGGCGCGTGATCGCCGCCGTGGATGCCGACGGTCAGGGCGACCGTTACGCCCAGAACTACATCGCAATGGCTGAGGAGCTGGGACTGTTGGCCATGCGCCTCTCCCCCGATGCCAACCTCAACGACTGGAACCGTGTCCTTCAGGACAAACGTGCCAACCATAAGGAAAACGCAGCATGACCCTGACATCCGATCCTCTGGACCGCGTGCTTCCCTGGGAGGCCGCGACCCTTGATGCGTGGTTCCGACATGAAAGAGGACGCGCCCTGTGGACGAAGACCGGCCTTGCCGGGCACCCGCGTCACTATCTGTCCTGCACCGACGGTCTGACCGATGTTCGGGGTCTCATCATTGGAGGAACACATACCGGGCGAACGGGGTGGGATACCGAGGGAGTGTTCCGCATATTCACTGAAGATGAGCAGATTGGCGTGATTGACGGCTGGAAGGCGCAGAATCTCGAAATCGAGTATCGGCCAGAGGTAATCGGTCAGGTATTTCCTTCAGCCGGTGTTGTGCCGTGCGGTGACAATACGGTCCAGAACCTGTTCATCGCATCCCGTCTCTGCCTGTTGTTCGCTGCCAGCGCTGAGGCGAGACAGGTCTGGGCAGCCCATGTCCAGCGCGTTTACGGGCAGGGCAGGGCGGCCGAAGACGAATTTCATGTCCCCCGGCAGCTTGTGTGGATTGGTGAGGACGATTACCAGGCGGCGGCTCTCGTGCTCGATGGCACATGGATCGACGAACTGGTCGGGTTCTCGACGTTTCGCCCGATGATCGTGCTGGTGGAGAACGAGCATGTCGTGCGGGTGGACCCGGCCTGTGAGCGTATCCTCAACGCGGAGCGGATCCGGTGAGCGCGCAGGCGGGACTGGCCGCGATCCTTGAGCCTCTCACACCGTCCCAGCGCGACGCCGCGCTCGCCGAGGGACGGGTTCTGGTCCTTGCTGGTGCTGGAACGGGCAAGACCAAGACCCTGACCGCAGGTGTCGCCACCCGTATCCGGGCGCGCGGTATGCTGCCGGCGCGGATCCTGTGCGTGACCTTCACCAACAAGGCGGCCGCCGAGATGCGTGAGCGGATCACCGGTGCGCTGGGCGAGGGGCAGGCGCCGACCTGGCTGGGCACATTCCATGGTCTCGGTGCCCGCCAGCTGCGCGCCGAGCCCGAGGTGGCCCATCTGCGGTCAGGCTTCGATATCCGCGACGCGGACGACAGTCTGGCCATTATCCGCAGGATCATGAAGGGGCTGCCGGAACATGAAGTGCCGGTGCCCGAGGATGGCAAACGCTGTGACGCCCGCCAGATCAGGAAAATGGCCGAGCGGATCGGGCACATGAAGGACGAACTCGTGCGTTCCGAGGAGGCCTGGTCGTGGGTGGCGGCCCTGCTGGCGCGGCGTCGGGCGGCGCATAAATGGGCGGACGAGGAAGGCTGGAACTTCGCGGTCAGGCTCTACGGTCTGTATCAGGCGACCCTGCGTGAGCAGAATGCGGCGGACTTCGGCGATCTCCTGATGTGGCCGACGCTGGCGCTTCTCAATGACAAAAGCTACCGTCGGCGCTGGTCCGAGCGGTTTACGGCCGTGCTCGCCGATGAATTTCAGGACGTCAATCACGGCCAGATGCTTTGGCTGAAACTGATGTCGGAGCATTCCGGCGAACTCTTCTGTGTCGGTGATGACTCGCAGAGCATTTATTCCTGGCGTGGCGCGAAGATTTCTTTCATTCGCAATTTCCAGAAGACCTTTCCCGGCGCAACACTGGTCAAACTGGAAGAGAACTTCCGCTCTACCGGGCGTATTCTTGCCGCCGCCAATGCGGTGATCGCTTTTGACGAGGGTCGCATCCCCAAGACGCTCTATACGAAGCGCGATGCTGGCGAGCTGATCGAGGTGGTGGACTACGGATCCGGCGAGGCGGAAGCGCATGGGATCGCCGCCGAGATGGGATGCCGGGCGGCCGATGGCGTGGCCTGGCGCGATATGGCGATCATTTACCGCCAGAACAGACTCTCCCGGGCACTGGAAGAGGCTTTGCTACATGCCCGCATACCCTATGAGATCATCGGCGACGTGGGTTTCTATCACCGGGCCGTGGTCAAGGACGCGCTCGCCCTTCTGGTTCTCTCCGGCTGCCCTGAGTCTCGTCAGTCCGACGAGGCGTTTCGCCGTGTGGCCAACCTCCCCAAACGTGGCCTTGGCGCCAAAGGACTGGGGGAAATCGAAAGGGAAGCTCTCGCCCGTGGTTTGAGCCTGTTCGATGCCGTGGAGCATACGGCGCTCCCGGCCAAAGTTAAGGCGAGCCTGACGGAGTTCTGCCAGGCCGTAAGGCTGATCGGCATGGATGCTGAGCTGCGTCTGTGTGAGCGCATCGAGCTTCTCGTGGACAAGACGGGCTACAAAAGCATGTTGCGCGAGCTGGGCACTGACGAAGCCGAAGACGCACTGGGCAATCTCAATGAGCTGGTCACACTCAGTGAAGGGTTTGTCCGTACACAGGATCTTCTGGAACACGCGGCGCTTGCGACCTCGGGACCGAAAGAAACAGGTGGAGACAGGGTGCAGCTGATGACCATGCACCGCGCCAAGGGGCTCGAATTCGGGCATGTGTTTCTGCCTGGCTGGGAGGAGGCGGTATTTCCCGGCATGGGAGAGCGCAATTACGAGGAAGAGCGCCGTCTGGCTTATGTGGCGCTGACGCGGGCGATGTATCGCGCGACCATCACCTGGGCCGGGTTCCGGCACGGGATGCGCTCGGATCGCTGTGGTTTTGTCGACGAGATCCCGCTCGAGCATCGTCACGCTGGCTGGTTACGTAAAGCGCAGCAGGGGGAGGTAACCGGACAGGGGCTGAGCCCGTCGTGGCAGCGCGCGCGGGCGCAGATGGACGCATTGGGGCTGGGGTTCTGAGATGAGCGACAACGGTTATTCACTCCCTCTCGATCAGGCCGCTCAGGGTAAGCCCGTCCATCGGACGCGCTCGGGCTGGGCGCATGACTGCGAGACCTGCGGCAAGGGCGCGCCTTTCGGGTTCGACCACCCTCGGGGCGGCATGCACTGGTTCTGTTCCGAACATCGGGAGAGGGGCGAACGGAAGGATGGAGCCACGGCGAAGAGGCCGTCGGCATGAACCGTGCGTCAGTTCTCGCGGGGCTTGTGCTCGGCCTTTCGCTGCCTTCGGTCGCCCACGCCGAGGTCATCTCCTGCGCCCCGCAGTTTCCGGGCGGAATACCCCCCGCGGTCGTGGACGAGACCCTGCGCAGCGGCACCGTAATGCTGTGCAGCCATGGCTACGCGGTGCTGGATTCCGAGCGTACGCGCGGACCGCTCTGGGCGGCGGAGTATCTCTCCGAGGAGAATTTGGAAGTGGCGGGGAGCACGCCCCGGCGCGGCAGTTTCTATCCCGATGGGCGGCTTCCGCTCAGCATGCGGGCTGAACTCGCTGACTTCAAATCATCTGGCTGGGACCGCGGGCATATGGTGCCGTCTGGAGACGAAGCAGGCCTGTCGTGGCAGGAAGAGACCTATGCGCTCTCCAATATTGTGCCTCAGACATCGGAATTGAACCGGGGTGCCTGGGTCGGGGTGGAGAGTGCAGTGCGCGGTCTCGCGGACCGTGACGGTGAACTCTATGTCGTCACCGGACCGGGCTACGATCCTGATGATGACCGGACCATCGGGCCGGACCGGATTCCGGTCCCAGCGCTGACATGGAAGGCGATCTACGATCCGGTCGCCGAGGGCACCGGGGTGTACGTGTGTCTCAATACCACAACGCCGCAATGCCGCGTCATCTCGGTCGCCCTGCTCACCCAGCTTGTGCGGATCGACCCGTTTCCGGGTGTGCCGGCAACAGAGAAAGACCACGTGATGGCGATGCCGCCGATTGGAGATAGTCCTTATGCGATCGAGCACGACGCCAGCGCGCGCGGGCTTCTGCGCGAGTGGGCCGCGCCCAAAGTGCAGAAGGCGTTGCGTGAGTTGGTGAAGGCGATGCGGGATGAGTGAGCGCGCGCGCACATTCATCGACACGCTGTGCGCCAAACTTGTGCTTTTTTGCAATTTTGCTCGTAGAGCTGATATTCTGTCGGAGTGATAACGGACGAGAAGAGTGGAGAGGAACGTGAGGTATATTGATAATTTGCACACGAGTCTGGGAAATTCAGGTATTAATTTACTACGATTCACTGTCGCTCAAGCAACAGAATATGCTGAAAAAACGGGAAACGCATTTGATCGCCAGGTTGTTCTATTAGTTGGTTGGCCAGAAGATATTAG
The DNA here is from genome assembly GCF_047721705.1 of Acetobacter sp. GTDB lineage: Bacteria > Pseudomonadota > Alphaproteobacteria > Acetobacterales > Acetobacteraceae > Acetobacter. The sequence goes on from NZ_JBDNXK010000013.1 coordinate 44,719, forward strand.
TGCACCGAAAAATTGTGTAGCACTGGCTGGTGAACCTGGTCCGCATGACATTTTGCGGTCTGATCCTGACGTAGTGATTCTGATCGACGAATGGTAAATGTATTGCATTTAGTAATTCGTTCTATTGCAGGACCCTGGGGCCGTTACACCTCGTCCACATGACGGCCAGCGCCGCATTCTGCACATCGACATGGACGCTTTCTACGCCTCCATCGAGCAGCGTGATGATCCGGCCTTACATGGGCGGCCGCTTGCGGTCGGCCGGGAAGAAGCGCGTGGCGTTGTGGCGGCGGCCAGCTATGAGGCGCGACGTTTCGGTGTGCGTTCAGCCATGCCGTCGATCGTAGCCCGGCGCCAGTGTCCAGATCTGATCTTCGTGCCGCCTCGCTTCGAGATCTATCGCGCCGTCTCGGCGCAGATCCACGCGGTGTTTGCGCGTTATACGCCGTTGATTCAGCCGTTGGCGCTGGACGAAGCGTCACTTGATGTGACGGACCATCTTGAGGGTTTCGGGTCAGCCACCGCGATCGCCGAGGCGATCCGCGCGGACATCCGAAAGGAGACAGGCCTGACCGCTTCGGCCGGCGTGTCCTACAACCGGTTTCTGGCGAAACTGGCGTCCGATCAGAACAAGCCCGACGGTCTTTTCGTCATCACCCCGAAACAGGGTCCGATGTTTGTAGCGGCGCTGCCGGTCGAGAAGTTCCACGGCATCGGTCCGGCGACGGCCAGAAAGATGCACGCCCTTGGCATTCACACAGGCGAGGATCTGCGGGCGTGGCCGCTCGAGGCCCTGCGGGGGCATTTTGGCAGTGCTGCCGAGTTCTATTACGGGATCTCGCGCGGCATCGACAACCGGCCGGTCAATCCGGATCGCCAGCGCAAATCCATCGGCACGGAAACCACCTTCGAGCGGGACGTGGCCTCGCCCGATGAGCTTCAGACGGCGCTGGAGACGATTGCCGCCAAGCTTTGGGCGTCCTGCACGAAACGTCAGCTGACCGGCCGCACCGTGACGGTCAAGGTGAAATACGCCGATTTCCAGCAGGTGACCCGCGCCCGCTCTGTGGCCGATCCGGTGACGGATGAGCGCGAACTGGTGACGCTGGGGTGTCTGGCCCTGCAGACGCTGTTTCCGCTGGCGAGACCCGTGCGTCTTGTCGGTCTGACCCTGTCGGCTCTCGTTGAAAACGATGTGGCCCACAAGGGACAACTGGGGCTCTTCGAAAAATAATAGATCCGTCGCAAACCCGGTTCAGTCGCAGACGAACGGCGTATTGCTCGACGTTGGGATGGCTTCGGACATTTCAACGTATTTCATTTCAGTGGAGGCATTCCATGCCATGTGCGTCGCTCAGGTTCTATTTCAGCGCCAGTCGTTTTGCTGGAGCCGTAACCACATCATCATGCCGCTCCTGTTCCTTCCACGTCGGATACGAGGTGGCACAATGATCGAAGCCGGCTCCGATCTGATGGCGTTTCAGCACGGCATCCTGGTCGCTGGTGCGATCTGGTTTTTTATCTGTGGCTTCGTCACGTCGAAACGACACACATGGCTCACCGCCGCTCTCGCAGGCTTCATGGTGCTTGGTTTGATATACGTGGTGGTGGCACCGACACAATCGTCGCTGGTCGCCCTTCCATGAAACGTCTACCGGGACCGCGCCTCGGCTCCTGGCTCATGCAGTTGATGTAGGTGATCACGGGTGCGTCTATTCACCCGGGATGACCATGGTCGCGCTCTTTGTCTGCTCGCGATGCGGATGGGAGTCCCGGTGGGTAGAGAGACCCAACATGACTACGATAAAAAAGGGAATTCCCTGTGCCGAATGCAACAAGGCAGGCACCGAAACCCCTTGTCAGGACGAGTGAATCAGGCGTCTGGTCTTTCTGTTCTGAAAAACAGAAGGGATAATTCGATGAAAAGAACATCTGCGGTCCTCATCGCCGGTCTACTCGCGCTGTCCTGTGGATATGCTGCTCGTGCGGACGAAGATCGTGGCGCTCCCTCGGGTAAACCTCTGCGCGTGGCGACGACGTGGGAGCCGGTCAATCAGTCTCTGACTGATCTCATAAATAGCGGTGCAAAGCTTGTTTCTGCGGGATTTGGTATGGGCGGCCCGACGGCGACCATCGTCAAGGACGGCCACTACATCCTCTGCGGCATCGAAACGCCTGGTGGTCTTGCTGAGCGCAAGATCGCTGAGTCCGAGTGCTACCGCATCAATTGACAAAATCTGACACGTGGGGAGAGACCCTTGGGTCTCTCTTCCCGTTTGCCCTTCAGGACGCCAGCGCGTCCTTGAGCGCCTTGGCGGCTGTAAAGCCGAGGCTACGTGAGGCGGCGATGTCGATCGTCTCACCCGTCTGCGGGTTGCGTCCCTTGCGCGCGGCGCGTTCACGCAGATCGAATTTGCCAAAATCCTTCACGGCAACCGCATCACCTTCTTTGACCACATTGGTGATGACCTCAAAGGTGGCGTCCAGGGCCTTTTTTGCGTCGGTCCTGCTCAGGCCGGAAGGGTCGGCGATGGCGGCAATAAGATCAGATGTGTGCATAGAGTTCTCCTGATTGACAGCGGGCCGGACCTGGTCACAGGACGGCAGATGAAAATGACGTTATGACCGCAACTGTTTAATAGCCTGCCACCAGACGACCATGATGCCGTGGCATGATTGCGGCGAATACGGAGAACGACTGATTTCAGTCGCACGCATCGCCGCTACGACGGATCGTGCGCAGCGTCATCGGGATGCTGGTCGCTCCGAGAGGACTGAAAATGAAGAAGAGTTTCCTGGCCTGGCTGGCATTGCTGGCGGCATCATCGAGCAGCGTGGCTCTGGCGGCCGGACCGGTCGAGCGTCCTATGGGCGGCGGTTTCGGCTCAGGTCGCGCGGAAATGGTCTCGAAGACCCGGATCACCACGACGTTCGAGGCAACGTCCGACAAAAGCCTGACGGCGCTTCTCGACGAGGGCTACGCCATTACGTCCGCGACCGGTGATGACGGTCAGGTCCTCTATCTGGGCAAGGAAGGTCACGACGGCGAGCATTCTCACTGGTATCGCTGCGAGCTGATCGGTGACAGCAATGGAAACGTGCGGCTGGGCCTGAGTCATCATGCGGCCTCGGATTGCAGGGCGCTAAACAAATGAGCCTGGATACCAAGGGACCGTTCCGTAAGCCGACACAGCAGTTCATCGACGCTATCCGGAAGAGCCTTCCGGGGCAGTTCGTGGGTGTGCAGTCCAGCCGGGCGGACGCGCAGGATGATGATGACGAATTTGAGTCCGAGGAAGCGGCTGACTGGATCCACCTCAAAAACGGTATGGCGGTGAAAATCGGCTATATCTCTGAGGACGACGACCGCGTGTTCGACATCATCAGCGGTGAGCCGGGTGATGACGAAACGCTTGATGAGGAGTTCGGTGAGGGCGATGATGCGCCCCTCGAACTCGAGCAGGCGACGCTCGATGAGCATATCGACTTCCTGCGCGGGGAAGACGTCTCAGGCTGACGTCACAGGGCGTTTCCGCTGCGCGGCGACGAGGTGTTCCCATATGCGTGTCCGTGACGCATGGGGCGCGCGTGTCGCTGCGGCCCTTATCTCACCCGCGAGCGTCTCGGGTTTGAGCAGGCATTCTGTGAGGGCTGGATCGGTCTCGGCCGATCCGGTCAGCACGACACGCGACACCACCTGAAAATCCAGAGCAATCGGGGCCGCCACGGCGCGCACGGCGGCGCAGTGGCCCGCGTTCTGATAAAGCGGGCTGAGCACCAGACGCCCGTCTTTCTCGCACCCCAGACGCTGGCGCCACCAGCGATCTGCCGTGTGACCGGAGAGGCGTCCGGCGTAATGCTTGGTCTCGATTACCATGACGGCATCGGGGAGCAGGACCAGATGGTCGATCTGCGTAAACCCCTGTCCGGTGACACTGGGAAGCTGCACATCATGAAGGGCCGGGAGACCACATGACGCAAGGGTCTCGCGAACGATGCTCTCGCCTTTCGCTCCCTTGATATCGGCGCGCAGTGCCTGCCACGCCGCATGGGCGCTATCGGTGCGCACGCGGCGGCTTGGCGCGCCCTTTGGGCGGCGTTGGATCCGCACCATCAGAGAGACACGATTGGAAGTAGAGGGTAGGGGGCGGGCATGAAGTCTCCTTTCCGGGGTGGCAAGGAAGAGTCTGTCATGCCCGCGTGCGACTGTGCCTGTTTCAGACACAGCGAAAAAAAGGCGTTCGAAAAGGAGGCAGTCAGCCCTGTTTCTTCGGGCGTCCGCGACGCGCTTTAACGGGGGCATCCTGCGGAGCCTCAGTTGGCTTCGTGGGGCGCGTGGCCCGCGTCTTCGCCGGAGCGCCGGTCTTTTTCGCTGCGCTGGCGGCGACCTTTACAGGTTCAGCCTTCTTCTTCGTAGGCCCTCTGGCGGCTTTAGGCTTGGCGGGCGTCACCCGTTCCTTCAGCACAGGCGATGCCTTGAAGCGTACTGTGCGCCCGGCCTCGACCCAGACTTCCTCGCCGGTACGTGGATTGAGAGCCTTGCGCGCAGAAGTCTCGCGCAGGGTGAAGGTGCCGAAACTTGGCAGGGTAAAACTGCCGGTCTCTTCGATCTGGTTGACAATTGCCTCGATCAGGTCCTCGGCCGCCTTGTTTGCGGCAACCCCGGTGCTCTCCATGGAATCTTGCAGCACTGCTGCAATGAACGCCTTGCTCATATCGTCTTCCTGTCCTGTACGGCTCGCATTAGGCTTTGGTCATGCCACAACTCTGGTGAAGGGGTCACTATGTCTCCGCGTTGATGAGACGGCCCGCATAGGAGCGCTCGTCACGCAAACCGACGCCGGAGATACTGGAAAGTTTTCCAGGTCAGGACGGGTAACTGGACGACACGGAATGCCACGTTTACGGACTTTACATGCGGGGGCGCGAAAATCGTGCATCGATCCGAATAAACAGCTTCGAGATACCAATGTGAGCATGATCTTTTCTGTGCCGGACAAACTGCACGCCCCGAGCGAAGTGCTTGTCGAAGCATTTAGCGAGAAGATCGTGCGCGTGGATCGACACGATGTTGCTGATCCTCTGAGCGCGGATATTCTTTGGACTACATGGAACGCGGACGCGGATCCGGTCGAAGGAACGGCGCTGTTTGTCTCGCCCACCCGAGGTCGTGCAGGCGCGCTGGAGTGGGAGCTGGAATTGGCTACGCTCCTGCTTGGTGGTGAGAGCATCGTGCATTGGAGCACCACGGTCGCGCAGGAGGATACCGTGGCAGAAGTATTTCATAATGGGATCGAAGTTATCCAATTGCAAGAAAGCCGCTAAAACATCCTTTTCAGTCGCACGCTGTCCTCTGACACTAGCCATCAACACCCGGATGGAGGTCAATGTGATGATTGTTAATACGAACACTGAACAGAATGAGATCAGGCGGAGTTCATCGTTTCCGTATGGAGTATGTAAACGCGCGTGTCTTGCAGCCTTCATATCCCTGATCATCTGTAGTTCGGCAACGGCGCAAACACCCGACAAGTCTTCCTTCCAGCAAGCTGGAGGAAAAGCTGAGCAGCCTATGACTGATATTGAACATGCTGCTCTCACACCCTACACGCTGGACTATATTCATGTCAGTGATCAAATGACGGCGGCAGGGCAACATTTTACGCGGTCAGGATGGAACGCGTTCGTTGATACGTTCATTCGTGATGGAAATATCAGCTCCATTCAAAAGGGAAAGCTTGCCTGCGAGGTTGGCGATGTTCGCAAAGGTCCGGAAAGCAGGAATGGCTTCCAGCTCACCTTTGCTCAGAAATGTCTGGCGACTGACCATTGGAGCGAACGCCGGTTTCAAATGAATGCGAAGATCATACGCGGGGCGGACGGACGGCAGCTCATCTCTGAGCTGACAGTCAGAGACGTCAGTTAGGCATCGAAGCCGCTATCTAAAACGAAAGTTCAAAAGGAAGACGCGCACGCAGAAAGCCGCGCCATAGGCCGCTGTAGCGCCGCAATGATCCGCCCCTGCGGGGCCGCGCTGTTCGCGCGTCATTGCCCCACCACAGCGTCTATGCCCGCGAGGATGGAGATTATAATGGAAAGGATCTTCGCCATGGGCGTTACCGTTACATCTTCCATCATCGTCACCGGACACCCGGACAGGCTGCGCCAGATCGACGCGCGTCTCAAGACAGGCGACGACACCGTGAAGGACGTCATCTTCGCCGAAGACGGTTCCCTTGAAATCGTCTGCTACAACGGTGTGGGGGGCCTTCTGCGCTACCACGGCGATCGCATCGCCGCTGCGCATCCCGACGTCGGCGTGCGAGGCTTCGAGTTCTATGATTGCAGCGACGACCCGACGCTGGCCCGCTGGGAGCGCGGCCAGTGCGTGTATTTCTGTGATCTCTACGGCGTCTTTTCCTGTGGCGGCCCAGACGACCACCAGCCCCTCGTACGTCTGTGGCATCAGGGGGACGGTGTTGCGCAGGCTGTCACAGACTGGAATCTGACAGGCAATTTTGATGCGCTCAAGGGCCATGCGGAAATTGCACCCCGCTGGCATCATCTGGCCAGTAGCGGTGTGCATCTTCTGCTGCGCAGGCCCTCGAAAGGGCAGGCCGATGGCGTAGCCATCTGGCTCGAACCTTGGGGCGGCCAGATCAGCTTCATACAGGCCATCGACGAACTGGGCCTGTGCCGTAATCCGCGCCGCGAGAGCATCGCGTGGGCGTCGCGTCGCTTCCCCGAAATCCGCAGTGCCCTGCGCAACGTCTGGCGGGCCGAAGCCGATACGAGGCGACGCGGACGTCGCGATCGGAACCTATGGAAGCGTCTGCGCCGACGGGCGGCCGAAACGGGACGGTCTGCCATGGATCTGTTCTGCCGAACCGACCCCGACCGGATTCCGTTCTGAAATTACTCCAAGGCGTCGAGGGGATAGTAACATAACCAACCGACACCAGTAGCGACACGATTAGTATAGTAGTAATATCGTGTCGCTCTCGTGCACATTATGTATTGGTCTCGCACAGGTTTGGTTGCGCGTATATTTATAAAAAGATGATGTTTCGGAGATATAAGAAGATGGCCACGCCAGATACACTGACTTTCGATAAAATCGAGACGTTCTCGAATAAACTGCTTCGCTGCGGTGTCGCCGGTATTGTTGGCGCGATCGCGCTGACCGGTACACTGGGTGCCGACACGATTGGCGGTGGTAACGCTGTCGGACTGCGAATGGTCATCAATCTGGTGGGCCTGGTCGTCGTGGCGGTGTGCTTCTTCCTGTCGAACAAGGCATCGGCAACAGAGCGTATGTACGGCACAGCTCTGCTACTGTTCTTTATCGGAATTGGTGTCTATGTCGCCGCTTTATTAAGTAACTTCTACTTTGTGGGATTTTCCGCATTCTGAAAAAACAGAAGAAATGAAGAATGTCTGGGGGCGCCCTTCGGGTTCGTTCGCGCAGCTCACTCGTTCACTCAGCTTCACTAACCGGCCAAGCCGGTAAGTTCAGTCGAGCCACCTTACGGTGTCTCGCCCCTTTCGGGCTTAGGTTCACCGCCGTTCTTTTCTGCTGGCGTCAGGATGTTTCGGGTGTGGCAGTGTGGACGGTTCCTCAACCCCTCTGACACGGCTTCGCCGCATCAGAGGGG
>NZ_JBDNXK010000014.1:0-2642 GCF_047721705.1 Acetobacter sp.
TACTTGCCGGTCTTCCGGCGACGGATGATCAGACTGTCCGTACGCTTGTTGACCCGTGTCTTGTAACCCTTGGTCGGCTTGCCCCACGGCGTAACCGGATGACGACCGCCCGAGGTCCGGCCTTCACCACCACCATGCGGATGATCGACCGGGTTCATGACGACACCACGGTTGTGCGGACGACGACCGAGCCAGCGCATGCGGCCAGCCTTGCCCATGTGCTGGTTCATGTTGTCCGGATTGGACACTGCACCAACCGTGGCGAAGCATTCACCGCGAACAACGCGAAGCTCACCAGACTGGAGGCGGATCTGGGCGTAGCCAGAGTCCTTGCCGACCAGCTGTGCATAGGTGCCAGCCGAACGGGCCAGCTTGCCGCCAGCACCCTGCTTCAGCTCAATGTTATGCACGATCGTTCCGACGGGGATCGAAGCCAGCGGCATTGCGTTGCCCGGCTTGATATCAACGCGGGTGCCCGCGATGACCTGATCACCAACCTTCAGACGCTGCGGAGCCAGAATATAGGCCAGCTCACCGTCTTCGTACTTGATCAGTGCGATGAACGCCGTACGGTTCGGATCATATTCCAGACGCTCGACGGTGCCCAGCACGTCCAGCTTGCGACGCTTGAAGTCGACATAGCGGTAGGACTGCTTGTGCCCGCCGCCACGAAAACGCGACGTCGTGCGACCGTGATTGTTACGACCACCGGACTTGTTCTTGCCCTCGGTCAGCTGCTTGACCGGCTTGCCCTTCCACAGGTCAGACCGGTCCACCAGCACCGTGCCACGAAGGCTCGGCGTGACGGGATTAAAGTGCTTCAATGCCATGTGTAGATACCCCGCGTCACGCCAGCTTGGCGGTCAGGTCAATCGACTGACCCTCCGCCAGCTGCACGAACGCCTTCTTGATATCGGAGCGCTGTCCGGGACGACCCTTGAAACGCTTCGTCTTGCCCTTCTGAACCAGCGTGTTGACGCTGACAACCTTGACGCCGAATAGAGTTTCAACCGCGACCTTGATTTCAGGCTTCGTGGCCGAGATGGCGACCTTGAAGGCCACCTGGTTCTTCTCGGACATCGCCGTCGCCTTTTCGGTGATCAGCGGCGCACGGACGATGTCATAGAGCGCTTCGCGCGACATCTTTTCCGCCTTCTTGCGGATCGCAAGCACGTTTGTCATGCCAGCCGCTCCTTAAGGCCTTCAACGCCAGCGCGAGTGATCGCAAGGACGTCATGGTTGAGAATGTCATAGACGTTCGCACCGATGGTCGGCAGGACGTCAATCTTCGGCAGGTTACGGGCCGCACGAACGAAACCTTCGTTCACGGAACCATCAACGATCAGTGCGGAAGTCCAGCCCAGAGCCTTCAGCTTCACAGCCAGCTCAGCTGTCTTCGTCACACCATCAGCCGCATCGAGAACGATCAGCTTGCCGTCTTTCGCCTTCTGGGAAAGAGCGGAGATCAGACCGAGGCGACGCACCTTCTTGGGAAGGTCATAGCCGTGATCGCGGACGACCGGACCATGAACCGCGCCACCGGTACGATACTGAGGTGCACGCAGCGAACCCTGACGGGCGGAGCCGGTGCCTTTCTGGCGGTACGGCTTCTTCGTCGTACCGGAGACCTCGCCCATGCCCTTCACCTTGTGGGTGCCGGCGCGGCGCTTGGCCAGCTGCCAGTGAACCACACGCGCCATGATGTCGGCACGCGGCGCAACAGCGAAAATCTCGTCCGGAAGCGTGGCCGTGCCGGCGCTACCGTTATCGAGGGTTTTGATATCGAGTTCCATCGTCCTCAGCCCTCCGCCGTCGCAACGGCTGCCGGATACGGCGCCTCTGCATGACGGGCCTTCTTGATCGCGTCACGGACCATGACCAGTCCGTTCTTCGCGCCCGGGATGGAACCACGAATCATGACCAGATTCTTTTCCGGATCGACCGCAGCCACTTCCAGGTTCAGCGTTGTCACGCGCTCGTCACCAAGGTGACCAGCCATCTTCTTGTTCTTGAAGGTCTTGCCGGGATCCTGACGGTTACCGGTAGAACCATGCGAACGGTGAGAGATGGACACACCGTGAGAAGCTTCGAGACCGGCGAAGTTCCAGCGCTTCATGGCGCCAGCAAATCCCTTGCCCTTGCTCGTGCCGGTGACATCCACCTTCTGGCCAACCACGAAGTGGGAGGCGAGGATACGGGTGCCTGGCTCGAGAACGGCGTCGGCAGCGACGCGGAATTCGCGCACGGCCTTCTTCGGCTCGACCTTCACGCGGGCATAATGGCCGCGGTTCGGTTTCGTGACATTCTTCACCTTGGCTTTGCCAAGACCGAGCTGCACGGCGGTATAACCATCGCGCTCTTCGGTACGGGCATCAACCACCTGCAAATCATCGAGATGCAGGACAGTGACAGGCACATGAGTGCCATCTTCCTTAAACAGCCGGGTCATACCCAGCTTTCTTGCGATCAATCCGGTACGCATCGTCTGGACCTTAGAGTTTGATCTCGACGTCAACGCCAGCGGCGAGGTCGAGCTTCATGAGGGCGTCCACGGTCTGCGGGGTCGGCTCGACAATGTCGAGCAGCCTGCGGTGAGTCCGAATTTCGAACTGTTCGCGGCTTTTCTTATCCACGTGGGGAGA
>NZ_JBDNXK010000014.1:2652-51405 GCF_047721705.1 Acetobacter sp.
CGTCGGCAGCGGGATAGGACCCCGAACCCGCGCACCCGTACGCTTCGCCGTGTTGACGATCTCTTTCGTGCTGTTGTCAAGCACGCGATGATCGTACGCCTTTAGGCGAATGCGGATGTTCTGGTTGTCCATCGTCTTGTTTCAGTCCAACTTTCTAATCCGGTCAGGGTCTGCCCGGGAAGTCCCGCCGCCAAGTAAGACCCCGGCCGGACAACTCCGGCCGGGGCCACTCAGTTCAGGGCCCGTTGGGGCACCTGCCCCGTATTACTCGGTGATCGAAGCGACCACACCTGCACCGACCGTGCGGCCACCCTCACGGATAGCGAAACGCAGGCCTTCGTCCATGGCGATCGGAGCAATCAGCTCGACATCCATAGCAACGTTGTCACCCGGCATGACCATTTCCGTGCCTTCCGGCAGGTGGACAACACCGGTAACGTCCGTCGTACGGAAGTAGAACTGCGGACGGTAGTTCGTGAAGAACGGTGTATGACGGCCACCTTCTTCCTTGGTGAGGATGTAAGCCTCAGCCTTGAACTTCTTGTGCGGCGTGATGGAGCCCGGCTTGGCCAGAACCTGACCACGCTCGACATCCTCACGCTTCGTGCCACGCAGCAGAGCGCCGATGTTGTCGCCAGCCTCACCACGATCAAGCAGCTTGCGGAACATTTCAACGCCGGTCACGGTCGTCTTCGTCGTCGGACGGATGCCAACGATTTCAACTTCGTCACCCGTGTTCACAACGCCACGCTCGACACGACCAGTGACAACCGTTCCACGACCAGAGATCGAGAACACGTCTTCGATCGGCATCAGGAACGGACGGTCAACCGGACGCTCCGGCTGCGGGATGTAGGAGTCAACAGCGTCCATCAGATCCTTGACGCGGTTTTCACCGACTTCCGGATCACCATCTTCCAGAGTGACAAGAGCGGAACCCTTGATCACCGGAATTTCGTCGCCTGGGAACTGGTAGGAAGAAAGCAGCTCACGCACTTCCATCTCGACCAGCTCAAGCAGTTCCGGATCGTCAACCTGGTCAACCTTGTTCAGGAACACGACCAGAGCCGGGACACCGACCTGACGGGCGAGCAGGATGTGCTCACGGGTCTGCGGCATCGGGCCGTCAGCAGCGGACACAACCAGGATAGCGCCGTCCATCTGGGCGGCACCCGTGATCATGTTCTTCACGTAGTCAGCGTGACCCGGGCAGTCGACGTGAGCGTAGTGACGCTTCGCCGTCTCGTACTCAACGTGAGCCGTGGAGATGGTGATGCCACGAGCGCGCTCTTCAGGAGCCGCGTCAATCATGTCGTATGCTTTGAACTCAGCGCCACCAGCCTTGGCCAGTGTCTTCGTGATCGCAGCGGTAAGCGACGTCTTGCCATGGTCAACGTGACCAATGGTGCCGATATTACAATGCGGCTTATTACGCTCGAATTTAGCCTTTGCCATCGTTTCTCTCCGTTACCCGTAAACTAGCGGGATGCGGTTGTTAGCATTCTTCACTGCAATCACCATAGAGGGTGACTGCAACACACAAAAAAGACGCCGCTTACCAGCGATAATGACTGAATGCCTTGTTTGCTTCAGCCATGCGATGCGTGTCTTCGCGCTTCTTCACTGCTGCGCCACGATTATTCATCGCGTCCTGCAGTTCGTTGGAAAGACGATCCTGCATCGTGTTCTCGCCACGCTTGCGGGAAGCATCAATCAACCAGCGAATCGCGAGAGCCTGACGGCGATCAGCGCGAACTTCGACAGGCACCTGATAGGTAGCACCACCAACACGACGCGAACGCACTTCAACAGCAGGCTTCACGTTGTCCAGAGCAGCATGGAACATAGCTACGGGATCAGAAGCTCCACCGCTACGGCGCTGCAGCACGTCAAGCGCGCCATAGACGATACCTTCAGCAGTAGACTTCTTTCCATCGTACATCAGCGCGTTCATGAAACGCGTGATGACGATATCCCCAAATTTCGGATCCGGAAGGATCTCACGCTTTACAGCGCGGTGACGGCGACTCATGCCTCGATATTCCTCTTACTTCGGACGCTTCGCGCCATAAAGCGAACGACGCTGACGGCGCTTCGCAATACCCTGCGTATCGAGAACACCGCGCAGGATGTGATAACGAACACCCGGAAGGTCCTTCACGCGACCACCACGGATCAGGACGACGCTATGCTCCTGAAGGTTATGGCCTTCACCCGGAATATAGCTCACCACTTCGTAGCCGTTCGTCAGACGCACCTTGGCGACTTTACGCAGCGCGGAGTTCGGCTTCTTCGGTGTTGTCGTATAAACGCGGGTGCAAACGCCACGCTTCTGCGGGCAACCCTGCAGGGCTGGCACCTTGTTCCGCTTTGCCGCAGGCTCGCGCCCCTTGGCGATCAGCTGGTTGATGGTCGGCATGCGCCTTTCCCGATCCTTACACAGTTCGGCCGGCGAACCCTCACTCCGGTTGCCGACTGTCATCCAAAACCACCCCACGGACATGACTTGCCCGTAGAGCCTATGTTTACATCCGGCCTAGACACGCCCCGGAGGACGCATGGAACCGCATGCTCTAAACCTTGCTTTAACAGCAGCCTGCCTAGCTCAATGAGCTGGGATGCCTGAAGCTGAGGCGGCGAACCCTAAGAGCCAAACTGCCGCAAGTCAAGGAGACTCACGCGATTCGACCGGATTCTGCACATTCAAGCGTATGAAGCACCCCGTTGCCATCTCGGCACCCGGCGTCGCTATGCAACGAATTGGCGCACCTTTAACGGGGAATCTCGATTCTGGCCAGTGAAAACAGTCACCAGAACCTGAAATAATGGCCAACAATCTGCCATTGGAAGAATATTACTCAGGACAAAAGAAAGGCCGGATCGCTCCGGCCTTTCTTCATCTCTTCATCTGGACAGACCGATTTTACTCGGCTGCTTCAGTTCCCTGCCCCAGATGCTGCCGATCACGATGGGCTGCCACAGAGCGCAGCTTGTTCATGAAGCTGCCCGTGCCAGCCGGGATCAGACGGCCGACGATGACGTTTTCCTTCAGACCGTTGAGGGTGTCGACCTTGCCTGCCGTAGCAGCCTCGGTCAGCACACGTGTAGTCTCCTGGAAGGAGGCCGCAGAGATGAAGGACTGCGTCTGCAGCGATGCCTTCGTAATGCCCTGAAGCACCGGCATCGCGACAGCCGGACGGTCACCTGCATTAAGACGCTTGGTGTTCTCCGTCTCGAACTCGATGCGATCCACCGTCTCGCCCACGAGATACGTGGTGTCACCCGGCTCCAGCACCTCGACCTTCTGCAGCATCTGGCGAACGATCACCTCGATGTGCTTGTCGTTGATCTTCACGCCCTGCAGTCGATACACGTCCTGAATCTCGTTCACGAGATAATCGGACAGAGCTTCGACACCCATAACCTTGAGAATGTCATGCGGCACGCGCGGACCGTCGACCAGCGGATCGCCCTTCTGGACAAAGTCGCCTTCCTGAACGGAAACGTGCTTGCCCTTCGGCACCAGATATTCGGTCTCTTCACCGGTTTCATCGTTCTTCACGATGATGCGGCGCTTCGACTTGTAATCCTTGCCGAACTCAACGCGACCTTCGTTCTCGGCGATGATCGCATGATCCTTCGGACGACGCGCCTCAAACAGTTCGGCAACACGCGGCAGACCACCGGTAATGTCACGCGTCTTCGAACCTTCACGCGGAATACGCGCAAGCACGTCACCTGCATGGACCTGCGCACCGTTCTCGACGGAGAGCAGCGAGTCCGGTGACAGGAAGTAACGAGCGTCATTGCCGTTATCCAGCTTGATGACGTTGCCGTTGCTGTCCTTCAGCTGCAGGCGAGGACGCAGATCCACACCCTTAGCCGCCTGCTTGTAGTCCACAACCACCTTGGATGTCAGACCGGTGACCTCATCCATCCGCTCGACGAGCGTGATGGAGTCGATCAGGTCGAGATATTCGACCGTGCCAGCCTTTTCGGTGATGATCGGCAGGGTGTACGGATCCCACTCGGCCATCTTCTGGTTACGCTCGACAGCCTGACCTTCTTCGACCAGCAGACGCGCACCATAAGGCACACGATAACGGGCTCTTTCGGTTCCATTCTCGTCCGCCAGAATGATTTCGCAGTTACGCGACATCACGATGGGCACGTTCTGGGAATTGTGAACCACGTTCCGGTTGCGGATCGTCACATTGCCATCGCGTGAAGCTTCGACCGTTGACTGCTCCGCACCACGCTGCGCCGCACCACCGATATGGAAGGTGCGCATGGTAAGCTGCGTGCCCGGCTCACCGATAGACTGTGCTGCGATAACGCCGACAGCTTCACCGATATTGACCGGCGTGCCGCGTGCCAGATCACGGCCATAGCAGTGACCACACACACCGACGCGGCTGTCACAGGTCAGCACAGAGCGGATAAGAACCGTCTCGACACCAGCCTGCTCGATAGCCTCTGCATCTGCCTCGTCCACGAGATGATTTCGCTTGAACAGCACCTCACCTGTAGCGGGGTGGATAACATCCGCTGTCAACGTACGGCCAAGAATACGCTCGGACAGGGAGGAGATGACCTCGCCACCATCCATGACGGCGCGAACAGTCAGACCGCGCTCCGTGCCGCAGTCTTCTTCGACGATAATGCAGTCCTGCGCCACATCGACCAGACGACGGGTCAGATAACCCGAGTTAGCCGTCTTCAACGCGGTATCCGCGAGGCCCTTACGCGCACCATGAGTCGAGGTGAAGTAATCGAGAACCGACAGGCCTTCCTTAAAGTTGGCGATAATCGGCTGTTCGATGATCTCACCCGACGGCTTGGCCATCAGGCCACGCATACCGGCAAGCTGCTTCATCTGCGCTGGCGACCCACGCGCACCGGAGTGGCTCATCATCCAGACCGAGTTGATCGGCTTGCCGATCTCGGCCTTCGACAGCTCCTTGGTCATCGCGGCCTGAACTTCGTCCGTGCAACGCGACCAGGCATCAACCACCTTGTTGTAGCGCTCGCCAGCCGTGATCAGACCATCCTGATACTGCTGTTCGAACTCCTTGACCTCGGCAGCCGTGTGATCAACCAGTTCCTTTTTCTCGTGCGGGATGATCATGTCATCCTTACCGAAGGAGATACCGGCCTTCGCCGCGTGACGGAAACCAAGTCCCATCATACGGTCACAGAAGATCACCGCCTCTTTCTGACCACAGTGACGATAGACCGCGTCGATCACGTCCGACACATTCTTCTTCGTCAGCTGCTTGTTGATCAGCGCGAAGGGAATAGCGTCGCTCTTCGGCAGAATCTGCGCAATCAGGACGCGACCCGGCGTAGTGATGACAGTCTCACGGACAGTCTTGCCATCTTCCTTGATCGCATCAATCCGCATGCGGATTTTGTCATGCAGCTTCAGGGCACCCGAAGACAGAGCATATTCGACTTCATCAATCGAACCATAGGAAGGCGCACCCGCCTTTACGATCTGCCCAGTCGTCTCGTCATATTCATTGCGATCAGGCGTCGCACCGAATTCAGGCGTTTCGAGGCTCAGATAATAAAGACCCAGAACGATATCCTGTGACGGCACGATGATCGGCTTGCCGTTCGCGGGGCTGAGGATGTTGTTGGTCGACATCATCAGCACGCGGGCTTCAAGCTGGGCTTCAAGCGACAGCGGCACGTGAACGGCCATCTGGTCGCCGTCGAAGTCCGCGTTGAAGGCGGTGCAGACCAGCGGGTGAAGCTGGATCGCCTTACCTTCAACCAGGATCGGCTCAAATGCCTGAATGCCGAGACGATGCAGCGTCGGCGCACGGTTCAGCATAACCGGGTGCTCGCGGATCACCTCTTCAAGGATGTCCCAGACTTCCGGCCGCTCCTTTTCCACCATGCGCTTCGCAGCCTTAATGGTGGTGGCGTGACCGTATTTCTCAAGCTTCGAATAGATGAACGGCTTGAACAGCTCCAAAGCCATCTTTTTCGGAAGACCGCACTGATGCAGTTTCAGTTCCGGTCCAACCACGATGACCGAACGACCGGAATAGTCGACGCGCTTACCGAGCAGGTTCTGACGGAAACGTCCCTGCTTGCCTTTCAGCATGTCGGACAGCGACTTCAGCGGACGCTTGTTAGCGCCCGTAATCGCGCGACCACGACGACCGTTATCGAACAGCGCATCCACAGCTTCCTGAAGCATGCGCTTTTCGTTACGGACGATGATGTCCGGCGCGCGCAGCTCCATAAGCCGCTTCAGACGGTTGTTACGATTGATGACGCGGCGATAGAGATCGTTCAGATCGGATGTCGCAAAACGGCCACCATCCAGCGGCACCAACGGACGCAGTTCCGGCGGAATGACCGGAACGATGTCCATGATCATCCACTCAGGCTTGCACCCACTCTCGGCGAACGCCTCGATCAGCTTCAGACGCTTGACCAGCTTCTTGCGCTTGGCTTCGGAAGTGGTTTCTTTCAGCTCCTGACGCAGCTTCACCTTCTCGGCGTCGCAGTCGATACGCTCAAGAACCTTCTTGATCGCCTCGGCGCCAATACCGACCTCGATCCCGTCTTCCGCATGCTCGTCGAGCACATCGAGATACTGTTCTTCGGTCAGCAGGCTGAACTGCTTGAGAGGCGACGTTCCCGGTTCGAGAACCATGTAGCTCTCGAAGTAAAGAACCTTCTCAAGGTCTTTCAGCGTCATATCGACCATCAGGCCGATACGGCTTGGCAGCGACTTCAGGAACCAGATATGGGCAACCGGGCTGGCGAGCTGGATATGGCCCATCCGCTCACGACGCACCTTCGCAAGCGTGACTTCCACACCGCACTTCTCGCAGACGATGCCGCGGAATTTCATGCGCTTGTATTTACCACACAGGCACTCATAGTCCTTGATCGGACCAAAGATGCGTGCGCAGAAGAGGCCATCACGCTCAGGCTTGAACGTACGATAGTTGATCGTCTCAGGCTTCTTGATCTCGCCAAACGACCAGGAACGAACCTGCTCGCTTGATGCAAGCTGGATCTTGATCTGATCGAAGGTGGCAGCCTGGCCGGTCTGACCAAGGATCTTCATGAGTTCATTCATGAGCCGAAAACCTCCAGGACGGGTAACACGCGCCCGTGTTCCACGTTACGCCGGGCGCACTGCCCTGCGCTCTGTTTAAATGCAATCAGGTCGAAGCTGGAGGCCTTCAAGCCCCCAGCCATTTTTTCCGGAAAATCACTCACCGCTGCTTTCCAGGTCGACATTCAGGCCCAGTGACTTCAGTTCCTTGATCAGAACGTTGAAGCTCTCGGGGATACCGGCCTCGAAATCATCCTGCTCACGCACGATGGATTCATAGACCTTCGTACGACCCGACACGTCATCCGATTTAACCGTGAGCATTTCCTGCAATGTGTAGGCCGCGCCATACGCCTCAAGTGCCCAGACTTCCATCTCACCGAAGCGCTGACCACCGAACTGCGCCTTACCACCCAGCGGCTGCTGCGTGACAAGCGAATACGGACCGATCGAACGGGCATGGATCTTGTCATCGACAAGGTGATGCAGTTTGAGCATGTAAATGTAGCCGACCGTCGTCTTGCGCTCGAACGGCTCGCCTGTGCGACCATCGATGAGCTGGGACTGACCGGAACGGTCTACACCCGCCTTCTCAAGCATGTTCTCGATGTCAGGGATCGAGGCGCCATCGAACACCGGCGTTGCGATCGGCACGCCCTTGCGCAGGTTGTTGGAGAGTTCGACAAGCTGGTCGTGAGACATATCGGCGATATCGGCCTTGAAAACCTCCTCGCCGTAAACGTCTTTCAGCTCCTCAAGCAGCACCTGCTTCTTTTCGCCGTCACGCTGATATTCATCGACCATGTTGCCGATACGGCGACCGATGTTGGCGCAGGCCCAGCCCAGATGGGTTTCAAGAATCTGCCCGACGTTCATACGCGAAGGCACGCCCAGCGGGTTCAGAACGATGTCGACCGACGTGCCATCCTCAAGGAACGGCATGTCTTCAACCGGCACAACGCGGGAAACCACACCCTTATTGCCGTGACGGCCGGCCATCTTGTCACCCGGCTGAAGCTTGCGCTTCACGGCAACGAAGACCTTGACCATTTTCATCACGCCCGGCGGCAGTTCATCACCGCGCTGGAGCTTCTCGACCTTGCTATCGAAACGCGCCTGAATCTTCTGCACCGAAGCATCGAACTCGCGACGGAGCGTCTCAAGTTCGGCGGTCACGGCATCAGAAGCAACGCTGACATTACGCCATGCCCCACGGGGAATCTCAGCCAGCACTTCTTCCGTGATCGGCGTGCCAGACTTGATGCCCTTGAAACCGGTGCCCGCTGTCTGGCCAATCAGACGCTCGCGCAGACGGTTATAGAAAGCGCGCTCCTGAATGGTGCGTTCGTCATCGCGGTCCTTCGCCAGACGCTCGATCTCGGCGCGCTCAATCGCCATGGCACGCTCGTCCTTGTCGACGCCACGACGGGAGAAGACGCGAACGTCAACGATCGTGCCGGTCGTGCCAGGCGGCAAACGCAGGGACGTGTCACGAACGTCGGAAGCCTTTTCACCAAAGATGGCGCGAAGGAGCTTCTCTTCCGGCGTCATCGGGCTTTCGCCCTTCGGCGTAACCTTGCCGATCAGGATGTCACCCGGGTTCACCTCGGCGCCGACATACACGATGCCTGCCTCGTCGAGGTTGCGAAGGGCTTCTTCACCGACATTCGGGATGTCGCGGGTGATTTCTTCCTGACCCAGCTTTGTGTCACGGGCCATGACTTCGAATTCCTCGATATGGATCGAGGTGAAGACGTCGTCACGCGCGATACGCTCGGAGATCAGGATGGAATCTTCGAAGTTATAACCGTTCCAGGGCATGAACGCGACGAGCACGTTACGACCCAGAGCCAGTTCACCCAGTTCCGTGGACGGACCGTCAGCGATGATGTCACCGGCAGCAACCTGATCGCCCACGCGGACCAGCGGACGCTGATTGATGCAGGTGGACTGGTTGGAACGGGAATATTTGCGCAGACGGTAGGTATCGACACCCTGCGTCGCACCGTTCTCGTCCGTCACACGCACAACGATACGAGCACCGTCGATCTGGTCGACCACACCTGCCCGACGCGCCACGATGGTCGCACCGGAATCGTGGGCCACTGCCGCTTCCATGCCTGTGCCAACAAGCGGCGCATCCGAACGCACCAGCGGCACAGCCTGTCGCTGCATATTCGAGCCCATAAGTGCGCGGTTCGCGTCATCGTTCTCAAGGAACGGGATGAGCGCCGCGGCAACCGAAACCAGCTGTTTCGGTGACACGTCACAAGCCGTCACTTCCGTAGGAGCAACCTGACGGAAATCACCGTTACGGCGCACGGAAACCAGCTCGCTCGTCAGACGACCTTCGGAATCCAGCTCCGCATCGGCCTGAGCGACAACGAGCCGCTCTTCTTCCATCGCGGAAAGATACTTCCAGCCGTCCTGCATCTGGCCGTCTTTGACAAGGCGATACGGCGTCTCGATGAAGCCGTACTTGTTCACCTTGGCATAGGTCGCCAGTGAGTTGATCAGACCGATGTTCGGACCTTCCGGCGTCTCAATCGGGCAGATACGGCCGTAATGGGTCGGGTGAACGTCACGGACTTCGAAGCCCGCGCGTTCACGGGTCAGACCGCCCGGGCCAAGCGCCGAAAGACGACGCTTGTGCGTGACTTCCGAAAGCGGGTTCGTCTGATCCATGAACTGCGACAGCTGCGAGGAGCCGAAGAATTCACGCACCGCAGCAGCAGCCGGCTTCGCGTTGATCAGATCATGCGGCATGACCGTGTCGATATCGACGGAGCCCATACGCTCGCGGATGGCACGCTCCATACGGAGCAGACCAATGCGATACTGGTTTTCCATCAGTTCGCCCACCGAGCGAACACGACGGTTACCGAGATTGTCGATGTCGTCGATCTGACCGCGACCGTCCTTTAGATCGCACATGACTTTCATCGCACGCAGGATGTCTTCCTTGCGCAGCACGCGAATCGTGTCCGGGCATTCAAGACCCAGACGCATGTTCATCTTCACACGACCAACGGACGACAGGTCATAACGATCCGGATCGAAGAACAGGCTGCGGAACATCGCCTCAGCCGTTTCCGCCGTCGGCGGCTCACCGGGACGCATCACACGATAGATGTCGATCAGCGCCTCATCACGGGTGCTGTTCTTGTCCACCGTCATGGTGTTGCGAATCCACGGGCCATTGGCCTGATCCACAGCCAGCGTCGGCAGCTCGGTGATACCAGCTTCCTCAAGCGCCTGCAGACGGGCTTCGGTCAGCTCTTCACCAGCCTCACCGTAAATTTCGCCCGTGTTCGGATTGACGATGTCATTGGCGATGAAGCGACCGAGCAGATCAGCTTCGCTCGCGAGGACTTCCTTCGTCGTCTCCGCAATCTTGCGAACGATACGGGCCGTCAGCTTCGTGTCGGCTGTCGCAACGACTTCACCGCTATCCGCATCGACGAGATCCGAGAGGAGCTTCTGACCACGGAAAGAGTCTGCATCGAAAGGCCGCGCCCAGCCTTTTGCGACCTTGGTGAAGACGACTTTACCATAGAAATAGTCGAGGATTTCGTCGGCATCCATGCCACGAATTTCCATCGACTGAACGTCACCACCCTCTTCCGCCTTCTGTTTGCGCGCGGCTTCGGAGTGCATGCCTTCAAGCGCATAAAGAAGCGTGGTGGCAGGCAGCTTACGCTTACGGTCGATACGGACGTAAATCAGATCCTTGGCGTCGAACTCAAAATCGAGCCATGAGCCGCGATAGGGAATGACGCGAGCCGAGAAGAGATACTTACCCGAGGAGTGAGTCTTGCCCTTGTCGTGATCGAAGAACACACCCGGTGAACGGTGCATCTGGCTGACGATCACACGCTCGGTGCCGTTGATGATGAACGTGCCATTGTCCGTCATCAGGGGCATGTCGCCCATATAGACGGGCTGCTCCTTGATATCGCGGATCGAACGGGAGCCTGTGTCCTCGTCGACATCCCACACGATGAGGCGCAGAATAACCTTCAGAGGCGCAGCGTAGGTCAGACCACGCTGGATGCACTCTTCAACGTCGTATTTCGGCTCTTCGAATTCGTACTGAACGAACTCAAGGCGACCACGACCAGCGAAATCGTTGATGGGGAAAACAGACCGGAAAACTTCCTGCAGACCCGTCTGCGTCCGCGCATCAGGGGACACATTTGCCTGAAGAAATGCCTCATAAGACGCACGCTGAACGTCGATGAGGTTCGGCATCGGCGCCACTTCGGGGATGCGCCCGAAGCTTTTGCGAATTCTCTTGCGCCCAGTGAACGATTTCGTAATTGCGTTCATGTATATCCTGCCTCGTCCTTGCCGTCGGACCACCAAGCCCCCTCCAATCGAGAGGAAGCCAGACGGTCCGGCCCGTAATGCGCCGCCAACGCATCGTTTTTTGCAGCGCCTTCATAAAGGGAAGATCGCTACAGACGAACAGGCGGAGACCATAAGCGGCCTCCGCCCAGAACCAGTTCAAAAAACCGCGATGACCCCAGAAGAAGCCATCGGAAGATCAGCGATCTTATTTAATCTCGACCTTCGCACCATTGTCTTCGAGGGTCTTCTTGATCTTCTCGGCTTCGTCCTTGCTGACGCCTTCCTTGACGGTCTTCGGCGCGCCTTCAACGAGATCCTTGGCTTCTTTCAGGCCAAGACCCGTGATGCTGCGGATTTCCTTAATCACGTTGATTTTCTTGTCGCCAGCTTCGGCGAGAACAACGGTGAATTCGGTCTGCTCTTCAGCCGGAGCAGCGCCACCGCCAGCAGCCGGTGCAGCAGCAACAGCAACAGGAGCAGCAGCGGAAACGCCCCACTTCTCTTCAAGAAGCTTCGACAGCTCAGCAGCCTCAAGGACCGTAAGAGCGGACAGCTCGTCAACAAGCTTGTTCAGATCGGCCATGGTTGGTCTTCCTAATATAGATACCGGTTACGAATGCACAACCCGAAACAGTCGGGTCGTGCGAAATTTCTCCCTCTTGCGAGGGATACGCATCAGGCTGCGTCCGCCTCGCCCGTCTTGGCATAGGCACCAAAGACCCGAGCAAGCTGGCCGGCCGGCGCCTGGAGAACGCCTGCGATGCGCGTAGCAGGCGTGGAGATGAGCCCCACGAGCTGCGCACGAAGCGTATCCAGCGACGGCAGCTCGGACAGCGCCTTGATCCCGTTGACGTCGAGCGTCTGGGTTCCAAGGGCGCCACCAAGCAGCACCAGCTTTTCATTGGTCTTGGCGAACTCGACGATCACCTTCGCCACTGCAACAGGATCAGCCGACCACGCCAGCGCGGTCGGTCCCTTGAGCAGCGGCGCAATGCCGTCGAATCGGGTCCCATCCAGGGCGAGAGTGGCCAGCCGGTTCTTCGCGACTTTGTAAGTCGCGCCAGCCGCGCGCACCTTGCGTCGCAGATCCGTCACATCAGCAACCGTCAGCCCGTCATTACGGGTGACAACCACCATGGACGTCTCGGCGAACACGGCCGCGAGGGAGGCTACGGCTTCGCGCTTCTCCGTACGGTTCACTTCCCGTCTCCATCCTGACCCATCCGCATAGCGAACGGGCCGTGTTACCCAAGAACCATCAGTCAGAAACCGATGGTCCGGTTCGCCTGTCCATTGTCACGAAACACACGGCGACGCAGACCGAAGCCCGCACAACCAGCATCCTCGTCTTCCGGTCGCGCGACCTCCATGAATGGAAGTCACTTTAAGGCCATGCCACGTCCGGTCTTGGACAGGATCGGATGATACCGAAGCATCACCCTAGATCGTCAGAGGACCGAAATCCCCCAACATCATTCCTTAGAATCAGCCGCCGAAAGCGGAGACTTCAACACTCACACCCGGACCCATGGTCGAGGAAAGAGCCACCTTCTTCAGGTAGGTTCCCTTCGCGCCGGTCGGACGGGCCTTCTGAACAGCATCCACGAATGCGCGGATATTTTCAGCCAGCTTGTCAGCGTCGAAAGAAGCCTTACCGATGCCAGCATGGATGATACCGGCCTTCTCGGCGCGATACTCAACCTGACCGGACTTCGCAGCCTCAACAGCACCTTTGACGTCCATGGTCACGGTGCCGAGCTTCGGGTTCGGCATCAGACCACGCGGGCCGAGCACCTTACCGAGACGACCAACGAGGCCCATCATGTCCGGAGTCGCGATGCAGCGGTCGAAGTTGATTTCGCCAGCCTGCACCTTCTCCATCAGGTCTTCCGCACCAACCACGTCGGCACCGGCAGCCTGAGCTTCCTCAGCCTTCGCACCACGAGCGAACACGCCAACGCGCAGGGTCTTGCCCGTGCCGTTCGGCAGGGAGAGCAGACCACGGACCATCTGGTCAGCGTGACGCGGGTCAATGCCGAGGTTCAGGGAAATCTCGACCGTCTCGTCGAACTTTGCTTTCGCATTGCTCTTTACGAGGGCAAGGGCTTCATCGAGAGCATACTGCTTCGTGCTGTCAACAGTCGCGCGGGCAGCGGTCAGACGCTTGTTCTTTGCCATGATCTCAGCCCTCCACAACCTGCAGGCCCATCGAACGGGCGGAACCCATGAGCATGCGCACGGCGCCATCGATGTCGTTGGCGTTCATGTCTTTCTGCTTCGTCTCGGCGATCTCGCGCAGCTGCGCGATCGTCACCTTACCAACAGCAGCGGCTTTACCGACCGTCTGGCTACCCTTGGAGACCTTGGCGGCCTTCAACAGGAAGTAGGTGTTCGGCGGCGTCTTGGTGATGAAGCTGAACGTGCGGTCGGCATACGCGGTGATGACCACCGGAATCGGCATGCCGGGCTCCATGCCCTGCGTCTTGGCGTTGAACGCCTTACAGAATTCCATGATGTTCAGGCCACGCTGACCGAGAGCGGGACCGACCGGCGGAGACGGATTCGCCTTACCTGCCGGAATCTGCAGCTTGATGTAGCCAACAATTTTCTTGGCCATATCCGGGACTCCTTTATATTGAACCCGAACCGCGGTTCCTGCGATCTGCCCTGCACCCAAAAAGCGCACGGACAACTCTCCCGCGTTCCGTAGGAGCGGGGGCCATACGCTGCGTTTGGCATTTCGTCAACCCCGACACCAACGGGAGAATCGGGGAACTGGCGCGCTGCCTCGCACTCCGTTCGCTGGCAGCACTCCCCTTTTCCGTGATATGTGACCGAACATGTCACGACGTTCGGACAAGCAGAATCGTCCAGCGGGGCCGCCCCCCGAAAGAAAAGACCTCCATGCAGCCGCTGCTGCGCATCTTGCCCGCTTTGCGGCAACAGAGCGCGGACTTGCTCAGGTGCTCGAACGTCGCATTCTTCGGTGGGGGCAACGAGCTACGGAAGAAGGGCAGGATTCCGCCAGCGTTACAGAAACAGTCAACCGGATTCGCCCTCTGGCGACTGACATTGCCCGTGAGATGGTCTCCCTTGGCGCCATCAACGATCAGGCCTTCGCCCGCTCCCGTGCCGCACGGCTCACACGCGGCGGAAGATCCCGTCGGGCCGTGCAGATGCAGTTGGCCGCAAAGGGGATTGCTGCGGAAGACGCGACACAGGCACTCGATCAGGCGCTCGGTCAGGACGAAACCGCCTATGAAACGGAACTGGCGGCGGCCCTCGTTCTGGCACGCAAACGTCGAGTCGGCCCTTTCCAAAAAGATGTGGAAGCCGAAACCACTCCGGAGATGGACAGCCGCCTCTTCAATGTCTTTGCCCGCGCCGGCTTTTCCCGCGCCATTGTCGAGACGGTCCTCGCCATGGACCCTGAAGAGGCGGAAGACCGTATTCTGACGCTGAAGGCCAACCTGTAATGTGGTCCTGCCTTCGGAATATGGCCTTCCTGCTTCCCCTTCTGGCTCTCGCCAACTGCGGCGGCGGGGGAACAGGACGAAGCTGGCACGGTCGCCTGCAATGCGCCCCGTGGGCGCGGGAGCATTCCGGCATTGCCTTACGCGGTGCCGCCGCCTCGTGGTGGCGGGAGGCGGATGGCCACTATGCCCGCGCCGCGCAGCCTGCGCCGGGCGCCGTTCTCGTGTTCCGTTCCAGCTCACGTCTCCCGGACGGGCATGTCTCGGTCGTGCGTTCCGTGCGTGGCACCCGGGCCATTCTGGTGGATCAGGCCAACTGGAATCCCGGGCGCGTGGATCACGCTGTGCCTGTGGTTGATGTTTCCCCACGAAATGACTGGACCCGCGTGCGCGTCTGGTGGTCGCCCACCAGCACGATGGGGCGCACAGTCTACCCCACCTTCGGCTTCATTCTTCCGGCACGTCCCGATGGGTGGATTTCATGAGACCGGCACGAATTGTCACGGTTTCCCGTTTGGCGTTCTGGTTCCCTGACGTGTAAATACCGTCACGAATGCCCTCAGGGCACTTGCATGAATGTTCCGGGGCAGCCATGTCCCTTTATTCAGTCATGTAAAAGCAGCAGTATCATTGCCCCGTTTGCGTCAGTCTGCCGCATGACGGTCAGAGTGAGGAGTCGACACAATGGGTAGCTTCAGTATCTGGCACTGGCTGATTGTTCTGGCCGTGGTGCTTATCGTCTTCGGCGGCAGCGGCAAGATCAGCACGCTGATGGGCGATTTCGCCAAAGGCATCAAATCCTTCAAGCGAAATCTGGAAGACGACGAGTCCATGGAACATGGAACCTCCGCGCAGGATGGCAAGATTCCGCCGCCGCAGGGTACGGCTTCCAACTTCCAGGCCGAACAGCGTCCGACGGCCCCCGCTTCCGGCAATTCCAACACCCACTGAGTGTAGAACAGACGGCTGTCTCACGTTTTAGGAATATGTTCAGGCATGAATGATCCTTCACAGACCTTGTCCACGACGCAGGACAATGACTGGAGTGCCGCCGTCACGCAGATCATTCAGGCTGGCAAACGGATGGATCAGCGCGGCTGGGTCCCGGCGACAGCCGGTAATCTCAGTGTCCGGCTGGCCGATGGACGCATTGCCGTCACACGGTCAGGAGGACACAAGGGTTTCCTGACTCCGCAGGGCGTGATTGAGGTCAACCTTCACGGAAAACCCATTCATGAAGGCGACCGCCCCAGCGCAGAAACGCTGCTGCATTGCCAGATCTACGCCCACTTTCCCGATGCTGGCGCTGTCCTTCACGGTCATTCGATCGCCGCAACCGTTCTGTCGATGAACACCACGGAACCCGTGCTGTATCTGGCGGACTACGAGCTTCTGAAGGTCTTTGAAGGCCAGACAACCCACGAGGCGCGTCTTTCCGTCCCCATATTCCCCAATGATCAGGACATCGCCCATCTTTCGCGAAGTGTCTCCCTGTTTCTGGATGACATGAAGGCGGGCTATATCATTCAGGGACACGGCGTTTATGTATGGGGGCCTGACATGGGCGTCGCACTGGCGCGACTGGAAGGGCTTGAGTTCCTTCTGGCCTGTGAACTGGAACGCCTGAAACTCGCCCCGACACCTGCACCTCAGGGAGTTTGAGAATGAGCAGTCTTGTCATTTATGACGACCGCCGCCCCGGGCAGCCAGAATTCACCACGCACAATGCGCACGCCATTGCGGATCGCCTGAAGCCAATCAACGTCCGCTTCGAGCGCTGGACCGATGTGGAGCCGCCACCGAGAGAGGCTTCTCAGGAAGAAATCCTCGCCTGCTATCGTCCTTATCTCGACAAGCTGATGGGCGAGACCAATGCTGGCTCAGCGGACGTGATCAGCATCAGCGTGAATACTCCAAACCGTCAGGCATTGCGGGAAAAATTCCTCTCCGAGCACACCCATTCCGAGGATGAGGTACGCTTCTTCGTGCATGGACGTGGCCATTTCGTCCTCCATGTCGGCGATAAGGTGTACGATGTCGGCTGCACGCAGGGAGACCTGATTTCCGTGCCGACTGGCGTGCAGCACTGGTTCGACGCTGGCGAGAATCCCGATGTCGTGGCTCTGCGCATCTTCACTCACAAGGAAGGCTGGATCGCGGACTATACCAACGACGACATCGCGCTCCGCTTTCCGGCTCTGATCGACTGATCGTCTGGTAAAATCATGTCACATTCCCCGTCCGTCATACTCCTCGACATCGAAGGCACGACGCTGCCTGTCGCGTTCGTTCACAAGGTGCTGTTTCCCTACGCACGTGAAGCATTGCCGGCCCTGATCCGGGAACGAGGGGATGATCCTGCAGTCCAGACGGCTTTGAAGGAAACGCAGGCGGCTGCGCCGGGCATGAAGCCTCTGGATCAGCTCATGACGTGGATGGATCAGGACGCGAAAGTCGCCCCCCTCAAGGCGCTGCAAGGTATCGTCTGGGCGGATGGCTATGCCTCCGGCGCGCTCGTCGCAACCTTGTTCCCCGATGTGCCCCCTGCCCTCCGCGCGTGGAAACAGGCTGGCCTGACACTCGCAGTCTATTCCTCCGGCTCCGCGCCTGCGCAACGTCTGATCTATGGTCACACGACCGATGGCGATCTGACCTCCCTCTTTAGCGCGTTTCTCGATCTGGAGATGGGCGGCAAGAAAGAGACCGCGAGTTACCGCCGAATCCTTGAGACGATGAAATGGAACGCCTCGGACGTTCTCTTCGTCTCGGATGTAGTGGCGGAACTCGATGCAGCGCAGGCTGCCGGTTTGCTGACATGTCAGATGGTGAGACTGGAAGACGGCACCGTTGCCGGAGAAAGCCATCCTGTCGCACATTCCATGGCCGAAGTGGCGACCCTCTTTCATCTGCCTGCGCCGGAAAGCAGGGCGGACTGATGCGGGCACAGCTTCACACGGACTGGCGCGACATTCCTGCCGAGGCGCGTGGCTGCGTCGCGGCTCTCGGCAATTTCGATGGCGTGCATCTCGGTCACGCCCATCTGGTCCACACGCTGCGGCAGACCCGCCCGGAAGAACCGCTGGCGGTCGTGACGTTTGAACCGCATCCCCGCGAACTTTTCCGTCCACAGGACCCGCCCTTCCGCCTGACGCTGGCAGAAGAGCGCTTTTCCGCGCTCGCGGCCCTCGGTGTCCGCCATGTCTTCCAGATCCGCTTCGATCAGGCATTCTCCGAAATGCCAGCCGAACGCTTCCTCGATGACGTGCTCCATGAAGCACTGGGGCTGAAGCATATCGCTTGCGGACAGGATTTTGCCTTCGGTCATCGGCGCGGCGGCAATACGGACTTTCTTGCCGAACGCGCTGGTGAGCTTGGCATGGGCTTCACACTTGTGCCCGCTTTCTGCGATGCCAGTGGTCCCTACTCCTCGAGCCGTATCCGTCGTCTCCTTCAGGATGGCTACCCTGAACGGGCCGGGAGTGAACTTGGTCGCCCCTGGTCGATTCGGGGCGTGGTGCAGCATGGCGACAAGCGAGGCCGCATTCTCGGCTTTCCAACGGCCAATGTGCCGCTGGGCCGCCATCTTGAACCCGCCCGGGGTGTCTATGCCGTGACCGTGCGACTGGCGAACGGACAGACGCATTTTGGTGTGGCAAACATCGGTCGTCGTCCCACCATCAACGATGGCAGCGAATGTCGGCTGGAAGCCAATCTGTTCGATTTCAACGGCGACCTTTACGGTCAGACGATTTCCGTCGCACTGCACTCGCTGCTGCGCAACGAGAAAAAATTCGAGAGCCTTGACGCGCTCAAGGAGCAGATTGCCCGCGATGCCGAACAGGCGCGCCGGGTGCTGGCGGCGGAACAGGCAGCGCACATTTCAGGCTGATTCCGCCGAATGCCTTGAATCAGGCGCCCCTCAATCGGGAGCGCCTGCGAAATCCTTCTGCCAGACGGACTGACGGGCTGGCGGTGGGGACACATTGCACGACACGAAATAGACCCCGACGACAAACGTCGCGTTTGCCAGCGTGTTGAACCATGCCGCGAAGGTATATTGCGCGGGCACGGTCGAGCCCTGCCATGCGGCATAGACCAGAAATACAAGAGAAATGGGCCGTAGCCCCTGAAACATGACACGCAACGGATTGGCGAAGCCCCGCTTCACCAATGGCCGCATGCGGTTCACACCCAGATAGAACGACACCCACAGCAACCAGATCAACACGTTGAAGATCGCGCTGAACGGGTCCATGCCAAGCAGGAAGATCATCGCTGCCGTGGCGGCGCCCGAGAGCATCAGTGAGCCGAACAGCAGACTCATGCCTGCCTCGAAAGCTGGCAACCGCTCAGGCAGGCGATCCGCCATCGGCTGAAATACCCGGTCGAGAATCCAGAGGTCGGCCCGGGTTATCCGCTCACCAATCGTCATCGCGTATTGTAGCGCCTCGTCCTGCCGCTCACGCCTCTCCCTCGGGGGTCTTCTTGTCGACCGCCGCCGGGAGGAAATGGGCAAGAGCCGTCAGGAGTGTGTCAATGGGAAGACCCGTCTTCTGGGCAAGCTGCTGCACTTCCTGATTGCCGACGATCTGCTGCACTTCCTCGGCGGTAACGGGCACATTGTCGCCCTTGCCGATCCATGAACGGACCTTATCGCCCAGACCAGCCTCATCTGCCTTGGCGACGAGCTGCTGGATCGTGTCCGGCTGCAGGAGCGACTGTAGCTGCTCCGCCAGTTTGGCGTGCAGATCGACCCCGATCGCATTTCCAACCTTGTCCACGAGATCGTTGAAAAAGCTCATTGCTCACCCTCATGCGAATAGCAGACTTTCGGCCCGACCCGGCGGGTGAAGAGTCCAGTGACCAAGAGTGTAACGTAATTACTTCGGATTGGCGACCAATCACTCTTTACATTATATGTTCGACCTGATCGGTGGGGCAGGATTACCCAGTGGAAATGTCAGATATGCGGCCAGCCCCTCAAGACATCACGCTGACTTCCGGTATCCATAAGTTCAACGTCTTTCCTCCCACCCAGGCAGAACAGTGCCAGCGCTTCCCGGTATCCCACTTTTTCTGCTCAAGCGTATCTCTTTCCTGAGCCACCTCCGCCCGATAGGGCGACCCGGGGAATCACGGAACGAAGCGTTTCGATGGCTGTATGCGCCCACGCTTCCGGCTCTCGGCTTTGCCGTGCGCACATCGGTGGCCGCCCTCATGGCGATGGTCATTGCCATGTGGATGGAACTCGACGACCCGCAATGGGCGGCGATGACCGTCTGGATCGTGGCGCAGGGCTCGCGCGGCGAAAGTATTTCCAAGTCCAAGTGGCGTCTCGTCGGCACGGCGATCGGCGTGATCATGTCCATCACGCTGATCTCCGCCTTCCCCCAGAATCCGTGGCTGTTCTTTCCTGCACTGGGTATCTGGCTCGGGGTGTGCTGTACATTGGCCACACTGGTGCACAATTTCCGTTCCTATGCACTGGTGCTCGCAGGCTATACGACCGCCATCATCGCGCTCGGCGCCGTGCCCAATCCGGACAATGTCTTCATGGTCGCCATGTCCCGCGCGACCTATATTGTGCTGGGCATCTTCTGCGAGGCGCTGCTCGCCGCGCTGCTGGCGCACAATCTGTCCAGCATGGCGCATCTCAACATGCGTCGGAAGCTGCGGACGGCTCTGACAAATGTCTCGGACGCCATTTCCAGCCTACTTGAGGGCAATCAGGCCGCGCTTATCCGTTCACGGTCTCTCTTTGGCCCCCTTCTTTCCCTGAACGATCAGATCGAATTCAGTGAAGTGGAGATGGGACCGCATGGCCATGAGGGTGACCACGCACGCGCCGCCCTCGCCGCCGTCTCCGTGCTGCTTTCACGCGGCCTCGGTATGGCGGTCCGGCTTCAGTCGCTCAATGAGGAAAGCCGGGGTGTCTTCGAACGGACTGCTGTTCTTACACGTGCGTTTCTCTCGTCCGTGCCTGCCCGTCTCGATACTGACGAAAATGTCGAGGCGACACGGCACGATCTTGCCCTTCTGCGTGGTGAATGCCGCCAGCAGATCGTTGATGCGCTGACGGAAGAAATCGCCATTGGCGACCGCACCGGTAAGGACCCACGCATTCCCCTGCTGCTCGATCGCCGCATTCTTCACAATGCGCTGGACGAACTGCTGGCCGAACTCGATGTGGCTCTGGCGGAATTCAAGGCGAGCCACACGACCATTCAGGGCGATCATTTCCGCTTCCGCCTGCAATCGCATCGCGACTGGCGCGAAGCTGGCTATAACGGCATTCGCGCCGCCGCCGCGACAATCACCGCCGGGCTTCTGTGGGAAGTCACCGCATGGCCGAGCGGACTGGGATTTGTCACCTTCGTGGCGCTGGTGTGCGGCCTGTTCGCCACCCGTGAAAACCCGGTTCTGGCGACGACCAACTTTCTCAAAGGAAGCTTCTGGGCGGCAGCCGTTTCGTTCTTCCTCGTCTTTCTCATTGTGCCCCAACTGACCGTCTACGAAGAACTCGTGGTCGCGCTCTTCCTGCCAATGGTGGCGGGCGGACTCGCCTCCCGCAATTCGGGCACGGCCCTGCATGGCGCGGCCTACACGCTGCTGCTGCCAAACTTCGTGCATACGTGGAATCAGGGACGCTGGAACGAGGTCCAGTGGTTCAACTCCACCGGCGCCGTGCTGGCCGGTGTGGCGTTTGCCGTGACCATCTTCCGCCTCGTACTACCCTTCAGCGCCGCCGATGAACGGTGGAGAATGCGGAAGGCCATGCTGCAGGATCTCCGCACTCTTGCGGCAGCACAGCCGATTCCGCAGGCCGAGGACTGGACGGGGCGCAATATTGACCGTTTCGCCCGTGTCATCCGCCATGCCGGCCCAACACCTTCGCCCACCATCGAAGGATACTTGCAGGGTACTTTGGCGGCGATGACCATCGGTCTGAACATCATCAGGCTGCGTAATGTGCTTGAACGCCATCAGCTTCCGCCACGCGCACAGCAGGCGGTGCAGATCACGATGCTTCGCATGAGCCAGTTCACCGGCAAATATCAGCGAACCTCAACGGCTGCGCGGCGTGCAACAGCCATTCTCCGACAGATTGAAGCGCGGGAGGAAAACATCACAGCTCGTCTCGAACTGACCCGCGCCATTGCCTATCTGATCGTCGTTTCCCACGAACTGGAGGTCAATCAGGTGTTTCTTGATGCCTCCAAACGCTTCAAGGTCGGCGACTGACAACAACATCAGGCAAACCTTCTCCTTCTTCGGCGTTAAGCATCCCACAAAGCCGTTGCAGAAACGAAGGTGCTGCTTATGACAAAGAAACGCTGGCTTCCCGTAGCCGGAGGCGTCGCGATCGTTCTCGTTCTTGGTGGCGGTGTTCTGTGGGACACGATGGTGCGGGGCGAAACGGCCACCCTGCGTGTGATTGATGGAACCGGTCCCAATCCCACACTGCCCCCACCAAAAGAGCGGTTCATTCCCGCTCTCAACATTGCGTCGCCCATCGGATGGAAAGAGGGCGAACTGCCTGTCGCGGCCCCCGGACTGAAGGTCACGCCTTATGCGGCAGGTCTGGAACACCCACGCTGGCTTTATAAGCTTCCCAACGGCGATATTCTTGTGGCGGAATCGGATTCACCCGGCACGGATGCCAAATCGATCAAAAGCACCATAGCGGGCTTTGTGATGAAGAAGGCCGGATCGGGGAATAAAAGCCCCAACAGGATCATCCTGCTGCGCGACACGAAAAACAGCGGTTCGGCGGATGTGAAGACCGTCTTCCTTGAAGGTCTTTATTCCCCTTTCGGCATGGCCCTGATCGGCAATGATCTCTATGTCGCCAATGCCAACGCCATCGTCCGCTTCCCCTACCACGAAGGTGACACGCACATCAGCGAGCCGGGAGAGAAGATCGTCGATCTCCCCTCCGGCTATAATCATCACTGGACGAAGAACATTCTCGCCGCTCCGGACGGCAAATCCCTGTTCGTGACGGTGGGCTCCAACAGCAACATCACCGAGAACGGACTCGAGGCGGAGAAAGGGCGAGCCCTGATCGACCATCTCGACCTAGAGACACGGACGCTGTCCCCTTACGCCACCGGGCTGCGCAACCCGAACGGTCTCGCGTGGGAGCCTGAAACCGGAGCACTCTGGGTTGCTGTCAATGAACGTGATGAAATCGGCAGCGATCTGGTGCCGGACTACATCACAGCCGTGAAGGAAGGCGCATTTTATGGCTGGCCTTACAGCTATTACGGCCAGCATGTGGACACCCGGGTCCAGCCGGAAAATCCTGATCTTGTGGCGAAAGCCATTCCCCCGGATTACGCGGTCGGCCCCCATACTGCCTCGCTCGGCATCGCCTTTTCCATGGAAGCAGCCGCTCTTCCGGAAAAGTGGCGTTCCGGCCTGTTTGTCGCCCAGCACGGCTCTTGGAACAGGCGGCCGAAAAGCGGCTATCGCGTAATCTACGTACCTTTTGCTGACGGAAAACCTGACGGCATGCCGCGTGACGTGCTTTCCGGCTTTCTGACGGCGGATGAAAGATATACCCATGGCCGCCCGGTCGGTGTGACGCTGGACAAGGATGGCGCCCTTCTGGTGGCCGATGATGTAGGGAACGCCGTGTGGCGCGTGACTGGCCAGTAAGGCCTTCATAACTCAGCCGACCATTTGTCTGCTTGCTGCCGCAGGAGTATCAGGAGCGCATGTCCTCAGCTCCTGCTCTTGTCTGGTTCCGCGAAGATTTCCGTCTCGCGGACAATGCCGCCCTGTCCGCTGCCGCTCGGGAAGGCACGCCGCTTCTTTGCGTGTTTGTTTTCGACAAACACCATAAACCCGGTTCTGCGGCGTGCTGGTGGCTGGATGGTGCCCTCCGCGCACTGGATGCTTCGCTGAAAAAACACGGCGGCACTCTGCATGTTCTGGACGGCGATCCCTGTGTCCTGATCCCGGCGCTTGCGCAGGAAATGGCAGCATCCGCAGTTCATTGGAACCGGCGGTATGATCCGGCAGGACGGAAAATCGACACTACGATCAAAAGCGCTCTGAAAGACAGAGGCATACCGGCACACAGTTTTCCCGGCGCGCTGCTGCATGAACCGTGGAGCGTGCGCACCAAAGCCGACACGCCCTTTCAGGTGTTCACGCCTTTCTGGCGTGCGGCACGAGATCTACCCGAGCCACGGCCGCCCCTGCCGGCTCCGGATACTCTCTCCTTTGCGTCTTTCCCCTCAAAGATGGCAGACGCATGTGTAGAGATCGACGCTCTCAATCTCCGTCCCACGAACCCGGACTGGGCGGAAGGGTTTCGTGAGACATGGGACGTTGGAGAAGAAGCGGCGCATAGCATGCTCACGGATTTCATGGACAATGCGCTTGAAGGCTATGCGAAAAAGCGTGACTACCCCGCTTCCGAGGTGACGTCGCGCCTTTCCCCTTATCTGCGGTTCGGGCATGTCACGCCGGCTCAGTTGTGGCACGCGGCGCAAACAGTCCCTGCATCCGAGGAAGACAGAAGCAGGTTTCTGAGCGAATTGGGCTGGCGGGAATTCGCGTGGTCGATCCTGTTCGAACGATCCGATCTTTCTACCCGCAATATCCGTACGGAATTCGATGCGCTTCCATGGCGGAATGATCCGAAGGGGCTCTCGGCATGGCAAAAAGGCAGGACCGGTTATCCTCTCGTGGACGCCGGGATGCGGGAACTCTGGCATACAGGCTGGATGCACAACCGCGTCCGTATGGTGGTCGCCTCCTTCCTTGTGAAACACCTGCTCATTGATTGGCGATTGGGAGAACAGTGGTTCACGGACACGCTGGTGGATCACGACCCGGCCAGCAATCCGATGAACTGGCAATGGAACGCGGGAACGGGCGTGGATGCCGCACCCTTTTTCCGCATCATGAGTCCCATTCTGCAATCAGAAAAATTCGATCCGGAAGGTGACTATATCCGTCGCTGGGTGCCCGAATTGAGCCGGGTGCCTAGCAAGATCATCCATACGCCGTGGGCAGCGGACTCAAAAGCCCTTGCTGCCTGTGGAGTGGTGCTGGGGCGCGATTATCCGGAACCTGTCGTGGACCACAAGATGGCGCGCGACCGCGCACTTTCCACATGGAAAAATCTACGCGACGCATAAAAGGCGATCAGTGGAAATCAGGACTTATTCCACTGAAATCGCGAGCTTTTTTAGAACCTCCAGCGCAGCGAGGCGTTCACAGGCGGAAAGAGGCGAAAGGGTTTCCTCGGTGATGTGCCGCGCAGCCGGGATTGCATCGGCCAGCAGGCTCTCTCCGGCAGGAGCAATCGAGACCAGTTTCTGGCGTCGGTCCGCACTGTCCTGAATGACCCTTATCAGACCACGCTTTTTCAGACGGGCAACGATGTCGCGTAATGTCGCGTGATCGATTGCCGTCTCGTGGCTGATCTGCACAAGCGGAGAAGAGCCGAGTTTCTTGACGGTGACCATGACCGCGAACTGCACCGAAGTCAGATGATCGTCGGCTATTTCTTTCTGAAAGATCGCCGTATGCCGCTGATAGGCCCGCCGGAGCAGATATCCGATCTGCTGTTCAAGGTCATAATCGGACGGGGCATTCTGATCAGCGTTTGACATGTCGTCGGGGTACCTAACGAAAGGAGCAATGGAAGAATTTTCCTCCAGACAGCCCTTTTGACAACATATATCCACTTTTTTTGCCACGTCTCTTTGCAGATCAACGCATCTTGTTCTCCGGAATCAGCAGAACGGACATCCCGCCCACCAGAACAAGACCGGAAAACAGCCAGACCACACTCGACATATCTCCGAACATGGTGCGGGCATAACCCACCAAGGCCGTGGCGAAGAAACCGGCGATATTGGCGATCGACCCCGCCAAAGCCAGCCCGACCGCAGCGGCGGCGCCTTTCAGCATGAGCGACGGCAAAACCCAGAACGGAGGCAGGGCACCGAGAATACCCATATTCGCCAGCGTAATGAACAGGATCACCAGCCCCGGATTGCCGGTGACGAAGGGGATGCAGGTCATTGCCATGCTCCCGAACAATACTGGCAGAACGATATGCCACCGGCGTTCACCGCGCTTGTCGGAACTGCGCCCGATCAGAAACATGCTCAGGACGCCTCCGATCTGCGGAATGGCGCTCAGACACCCGATCTGGAAAGTCGAACGGATCCCATCGTCATGCAGGATGGAGGGTGTCCAGAAAGCGACGGTATAAAGACCCAGCAGCAATGTCCCGTCCACAAATCCCAGCAGCCAGACCCAAGGACTACGGAATGCTGCAGCGACGCTCGCGCCGGTCGTACCAGCAACAGCCGACCACATGGGGTTGTCCAGTTGCTGCTGCTCTTTTTCCCGCGCACTCAGCCACGTCGCCCGTTCGGGAGCAATCGGAAGAAACAGGAACACGGCAATACCAATGAGCACTGGCGGCAACGCTTCCCAGAAGAACAGCCACCGCCATCCTTCGTAACCGCTTACCCCATTTAACTGCTCCATGAGGAGTCCGGACAAGGGCCCACCAATGACACTGGCCAGAGGAATGCCCGCCATGAAAGCGGCCGTTGCCTTCGACCGATAATGGGGAGGAAACCAGAGCGCCAGATAGTACAGCACTCCCGGCATGAATCCCGCCTCCGCCACACCGAGCAGAAAGCGCAGAATGTAAAACTGCGTGGATGTCTGGACGAACATCATAGCCCCGGAACACAGTCCCCATGTAATGAGAATGCGTGCCACCCAGTTCCGCGCACCGAATTTTACCAACAGAAGACTGCTGGGCACTTCACACAGAATATACCCAAGAAAGAAGAGCCCTGTTCCCAACCCATAAACGGCTTCGCTCATATTCAGGTCGGCGAGCATCCGCAGCTTGGCATATCCGACATTCACGCGGTCCAGATAGGATGCGAGAAAGCCCAGAAAAAGCAGAGGCAGAACCCGCCAGGCCATGGCCTGATAGAGCCTGTCTCCCTGTCGCTCCGCGTGACTTGATGATTGAGCAACAGCAACGCGGGTCATGGTCACTCCAGATCGAACAGAGGCTGCTCTACTCAACAGAAATATCAGTAAGCGCCGGAAAGAAGAGCACCGCCAGCAGGCGCCACGCGCTCCAGCCCCAGCGCCTTGAGCATGGCATAGGTCGTCGCAACCGCCGCACTCAGCGTCGGCTTGCCTGTGAGCGCCTCCACCAGCGGCACGACCGGCAGCGACGGCATCTGCACACAGGCGGAAACGACCACGGCATCGGCCTCACTATAGCGAAGTCCTTTGACAATTTCCGGAAGACGCTGGCAATCATGCCTTGCCACATCGAGGTTATCCGGAATTTCGAGAGCCACGTAATCGATGACCTCGATCCCCTCGTTGGCAATGTAATTGACCACGAGTTCCGTCAGCGGACGCATATAAGGCGCGACAACAACGATCTTTTTGGCGCCCAGAACTTTCAGCCCATCGACCAGCGCACCCGCACTGGTGACAACCGGAGCCGGATGACCATTCTCGACCGTTCTTTCGTGAAGTCTCTTTTCAGATACGCGATGATAACCAAGCCCCATGGACATGGTCGCCACCAGACAGGCATAACCCAGCACGTCCAGCGCCGCGTCGCTCAGTTCCAGTGCGCAGCGGTCGGACTGCGCGTCCATCGCGGC
This sequence comes from Acetobacter sp., assembly GCF_047721705.1. Classification (GTDB taxonomy): domain Bacteria; phylum Pseudomonadota; class Alphaproteobacteria; order Acetobacterales; family Acetobacteraceae; genus Acetobacter. The sequence continues at coordinate 30,237 of NZ_JBDNXK010000014.1, forward strand.
CAGTTCTTCCTTCTTCACGGTCTTCATCCGCATACGGGCGGAATGGAACGTGAAGCGTTCCGGACGAATGCTTTCGCGCAGCTTCAGTAGCGCCGGAATTTCCGTTTCCATCGTGAGATTGGAACTCGGTACAATCTGACCGATGCGATGAATTTTTGTCATGAATCCTGATCCCGAAGAAAAAGGGAGGCCACCACGGGGAGCGGCCTCCTGTCATGGCTGGAAACGATCAGACGGAAACAGCCTTGTAAAATCCCTCTTCGTTATCCCAGGGAATCATGTGACCAGCATTTTCCACATGCACGATTTCGATAGCGGGATTCAGCTTGGCAATCTCTTCCTCGTCTTCCTTCTGGATGACGCCGCCGCGTGTTGCGACAACCAGCCGTGTCGGCACCTTCAGAGACGGAATGTCTTGATGAATGTCTTCCGTATGGAACTTCTCGAACGTGATGCGGGTCGCCAGTTCGTCACAGGTATGCAGCCACTCGGCGCGCAGTTTCAGCTGCTCGTCCGTCCATGTCGGACAGAAACGGCGCATCTCCTCCGCACTCATGCCCAGACGCGAAAGACGAATAGATTCCGTATACCAATCGAGTTTTGCCGGATAGGCACGACGGCCAGGACCACTGACAGGTGGATCAATCAGCATGAGCTGCGCCAACGCCGATGAATCCTTGTGCGCAGCACGAATGGCAATCCGGGCACCCATGGAATGCCCCATGAGCGTCACATCCTTCAGGCCAAGCGCCTTGATGAATTCGAGAACATCGTCTGCGTAACTGTCCAGATCATAATCCAGATCCGGCCCCGTGGAGGACAGACCACGCCCGCGCACATCGAGAATGTAAACGTCATTCTTCTCCGCAAGACGCTCCCCCACAAAGCCCCATGTGATGGCCGGGCTGGTGATACCGGGCACAAGCACCAGCGGCGTGCCCTTGCCGCCATAGCGGAGATAATGCTGACGGATGCCGTTGGCATGCACGTTCGCACCGTAAAGAAGTTTTGTTGCACTCATGATTTCAGTTTCTTCTTACTGATTGGGAATACGGGAAAGCAGCATGTCGAGGTCCATGACATCGCCGCACTTCTGGGCCATGTCGAACAGATTGGCCTCATGCGGCCCGATCGCGCGGTCTCCCACGCAATCCGAGACCACCACCGGACGGAAACCGGCCTGCATCGCATCGAGAACACTGGCGCGCACGCAGCCCGATGTCACGCATCCGGCAACGATCACGGTCTGCACACCATGTGTCACATACCACGCAGCCAGTGGCGTGCCGGAAAAGGCGGACGGCACCGTCTTGCGCACGACATACTCACCCTTCTCCGGCGCAAGTTCCGGCACGATGGCCGAGGCGGGATTGTCCTCCGTCAGCCCCAGCATGGACGGCACCTTGAGGGAGAAGATGTTGCCGTCAGCACCATCATCCGCAAAGACGATGCGCGTATGGGCCACTTTCCAGCCCTTTTCGCGCGCAACCGCCAGCAGGGTGCGCGTGCGTTCGATGGCCTCCGGGATGTTGCCACCACCGAAAGCCTCCGGATCGGCAAAGCCATTGACGAAATCGACAATCAGCAGACCGATGCCGCCCGTGATCCCAATCTCGTTGCCGAATCCCTGCTTTTTGTATCGCGCCTCGTCGCGCATGCCGTCGGAAGTCATCAGGCTTCTCCCACCAGTTTGCCGTCTTTCACCACTGTCTCGTTGTCGATCATCACCGTGCAGTTCCGCATCGGGATATCGATGTGACAGGCCGTATCGCGATCACCGCCCGCTTCGTTGTTCGGTCCTGTGGACCACAGGAAGTTTCCGGCACAGGCGCGCGGATCCATGCCAATGCTGGCCTCGCGGTCATAGAAACCCATGACGGACCAGTGGGCACGATCCTGAAGCCCCCAGCCGATATGCGACACCGCGTACACCTCGGGGTCGTTGAAGCTTTCCATGTAATCGCGCAGATGGTCGGCTTCGAAACCGCCTTCGATCGCGCGCACATAGCCCTTTTCCAGATGGCAGGTGATCGGCTCGGTGACGTAGCTTTTCTGTGGCAGCAGGATATCGCCGGGCGCAAGCACGATCTTGCCCTCAGCCGTGCCTTCATTGGCCCATGTCGCAAGGAAGCCGCTCGGCCAGTGATCCCAGCGTCCCGGCTTTTCCACGAAGCCATATTCTTCAAGGATCGGATATTCGCCAAGCGCGAACGTCGCATCGGTGCCCGCTGCGGACGTCACCTTCATCGTGCGGGCGGTCCGCAGTTTGGCGGACGCCGCCAGAACACGCTCGCGATCCTCGGCAGTCGGCGTCATGCGCACCAGTACATCCGGTGGCTCGACCGCCAGCAGGATACGGCCGCCCGCTTCGAGAATCTCGTGCTGTTCAGCGGAGAAAAGCAGAGTCATCAGATCAAGCACCAGATCGCTGGCCTTGAGCATTTCCACCGCCGCGCGATTGCCGGTCAGCGGCGTCGTGCCGACATAGGCCAGCGGATCGCGGGAAAGAGATGTGCCACCATTGCTCGGCTGCAGATCGAGACGGTTGGCGAACGCACCCTTCTCCTGCACCGCTAGAATGGCGCAGCGCAGGGTCTGCTCGTTGGTCCCCTGCGAGGTGAGGATGGTCACGCTCTGGCCGTTCTGCAACTTGCAGAGATCCAGAACCTGACGCCAGGACTGAACGAGTTCAAAATCACTTACAGGCATGGGACTGCTCCTTCAGAAAATCTTTCGAGCATATGACGAAGGATAAACACTGCATGTCAGTGCCCTCCCTCGGCGCGAATACGGGCGATGCGGGCAACGAGGTTGGTCCATTCTCCTCTCTCGGGAGCCATGGTGCGACGCAGGAAAGCCACCACTTCCGAAATCTGCCGATCTGACAACAGGTGACGGTAAGCCGGCATCATGTTTTCCGCGTTGTGGGCTGGCGACGGCGCACCGTCGAGCAGCACACGGATGAGATTGTCCGGCGTGTCGGCCCACACATTGCTGTTCAGGGCGAGTGGCGGACGGGCACCGTAGAGATGCGCCCCCTCACCCTCATGACACACGGCGCAGGCGGAACCGTAGATGCGGGCTCCCTCACCTTTTTCCAGTGCCTGCAAAGATGCCGTGCGGGTCAGCACTTCTTCACGACGGGCCACGGCACCAGCCGGTGCCTGCCGCGTATCGAAGGATGCGATGTAATGGGCGATGGCACGAACGTCCTCATCCGGCAGCACTTCCATCGCGTGAACCACGGGAGCCATCGGACCGCCGGCAGGACCGTGATTGGGGCTGAACCCCGTCCGCAGATAAGCGTAGAGATCGTCCTCGCTCCACGGGATCGGCGAACGGGACAAGGCGGACAACGCGGGCGCAACCCAGCCTTCCGCTTCTCCACCAGCCAGATAAGCAGTTTTCGCACGCTCGGCACCCAGCATATTGCGCGGCGTGTGACACGCCGAGCAGTGCCCCAGCCCTTCCGCCAGATATGCGCCCCGATTCCACTGTGCCGAACGCGCCGGATCTTCCACGAAAGGCGCCGTACTGTGAAACAGTGCGTTCCACCCCGCCATGGAGAAGCGGAGATTATACGGGAACTTCAGCGCCGTTTTCGGAGGCTGTTTCCGGACCGGCTCCTGCGACATGAGATAGGCATAAAGCGCCTGCATGTCCTCATCGCTGGTCTTGGCAAAAGCCGTGTAAGGAAAAGCGGGATACAGATGACGACCATCGCGGCCGATGCCTTCGCGCATCGCCCGCTCAAACGCCTGATAGGACCACCGACCAATGCCCGTTTCAGGGTCCGGCGTCAGGTTGGTGGAATAGATGGTGCCGAACGGCGTCTCCAGCGCGAGCCCGCCAACGTTTATCTGACCACCTAGCGCGGTATGACAGACGGCGCAATCACCAGCAGCAGCCACAAGCTTTCCGCGTGCAATGATTTCCGGTGAGAACATGCCCGGCACGGGCGGCGCAACAGGTGCGATCGGCGCGCGCCACGGCAGCAGGCCGGTCAGCGCGCTTCCTGCCACGGCGAAAACTGCCCCGAAGCCCGCTGTGCGAAGCAGTCCTTTCCAGCCCTGCCGTGCCGCAGGTTGTGCCGGTTCCCCCACCACCGCAAGCGCGGGCAATGGTGCCGGAGACTGCCGTTCCAGCGGACCAAGCGCCTCATCCAGCTGCGCCTTGACCTTTTCCGGTGTGAACGGAACATCCCGAAAACGAACGCCTGTAGCAGCATACATCGCATTCGCAATAGCGGCCGCGCTCGGTACGGAAGCTGATTCACCCGCACCCAGCGGCGGTTGATCGGGGCGCTCCATCAGCACCGGCTCGATTTCGGGAACATCGGGAAACTGGATGATGGGATACCCACCCCATTCCTTGCTTTCCACGCCCTTGTCGTCGAACGTGACCTGTTCCGTAAGAATACGGCTGGTGGACTGCACGACATTGCCGTGAAGCTGATGACGCACCCCGGCGGGATTGATCATCAGCCCCGCATCCTGCCCCACAACGGCGCGGGTCACACTGACCACACCCGTTAGGCGGTCGACCTCCACATCCGCAACCCATGCTGACCAGGCCGCAGGCTTTCCCGGAAAGGGCCCATGCACATACAGCGCATAGGCCAGCCCACGTCCCCGCAGAATACGCTCCTGCGGGTCAGGCTGCGGTGCTTCGGTGCGTGGTTCCCACCCCGCCCGTGCCGCCGTCGCTTTCAGCAGGTCCGCCGCACGCTGATCGGGCAGATGCCGAAGGCGATATTCCAGCGGGTCCACCCCGGCTTCCGCCGCCAGTTCGTCTATGTAGCTGTCGTGCGCAAAACTGTTTGGCAGAGCAGACACGCCACGAAACCACGACGCCCGCGCCATCGGCGGCATGTCCTTCACCGTGATGCGCGCATTGGTGTATTCGTAGGGCGGAATGGCCGTCCGATCGCCCATCTGCGTGACGGCTGGAATGTCACCGGGCACAACGCCGGTCAGCACCAGAGCCAGCAACGGCGAGACATTCGAGGGATAGCTCGTATCCAGATCGTAGGCGACAGGATTGCCCGCCTCATCCAGACCGCCTCTGATACTGACAAGCTGTGCCGTGCCCTTCGGCTCCCAGACATGCTCCTGCTCGCGGGAAAGCTGCACCCGCACCGGACGCCCGACCGCGCGGGATAGCAGCGCGGCATCACCCCCTACATCATCCGCGCAGTTACGTCCGTAGCAACCCGCCGCTTCGTGCCTGACAATGGTGACCTTCTCTTTCGACAGCCCCATCAGCATGGCGATATCGGCTTGCAGCATATGGGGATTTTGCGTCCCCGACCAGACAGTCAGCCCCTCGTCACGCCAGTCTGCCACCGAACAGGACGGGCCGATGGAACCGTGCATCTGATAGGGCCAGTGATATTCACGGTCCAGCCGATGCGCGAGCGTTTCAAGATGACCTTCCGCATCGCCCTGATCGAGAACGACACGCGGCTCGTATGGATTTTTTTTGACCGCCTCAATCGGATCGGACAGGTCGGGCAATGCGGGGGGCGCCCATGTCACCTTCAGCGCACGCGCCGCTTCCACCGCCTGCTCTTCACGTTCTGCAACGACACCCACGAAGTCGCCGATGACCACGACATCGACAAGCCCTGTGATATGAGCAACGGATTCCCGATCCACCTCCAGCAGGGAACGTCCGACGAACGGGCCGTGGTCGTAACCACCATAGGGCGGACGCACGACACGGGCATGCAGCATCCCCGGCACGCGCACATCGTGCACATAGACCATGCGCCCCGTCACCTTGTCAGGAATGTCCACCCGAGGCATCTCACGCCCGACAACGCGATATTCAGACGGCGCCTTTACCGGCGTTTCTTCATCTAGTTCCTGACGCACCGTGATGTCACGAACGAGATCGCCCATGCTGATGGAGCGATCCTGCCCTGAAGCATCCTCAAGCTTTCCATTCCGGAAAGACAGGTCTGTAACAGGATGATTCGTCAGTGTCGCCGCACGATCCAGCAGAATGCGACGGGCCTGCGCGGCTGCCTTTCGCAGCGGCTTGGCCGTAATCTGGATGGTTTCACTGGCAATGGTCGCCCCTTGATCAGGGGTCTTGTCGGTATGGCCCAGCACCATCCGAACTCGCGTCAGATCGGCATCGAGTTCATCCGCGACGATCTGAGCGAGTGATGTCGCGATCCCCGTCCCGAGATCGACATGCCCACAGAAACCGAGAACCTGTCCCTCCGCGTCGATCTGGACGAGCACTTCCTCACGGGGAACGAAATCACCGCCACGGGCGGCGAGACCTGTCGGCGGTTGCGACTTACGAAAGATCTGGAGCAGACCAGTCACGTTCCGTCGTTCTCCCTTTCCGGATCAGCCGTTTCCAGACCAGCGGCGATACGCGCCGCGCGCATGATTTCGATATGCGTGCCGCAACGGCACAGATTGTAGCGAAGCGCTTCTTTCAGAGCCCGTTCATCAGGATTGGGCACAGCATCGAGAAAGGCCCGCAAGGTCATGACCATCCCATTGAGGCAGTAACCGCACTGCGCGGCCTGAGCCTTTACAAAGGCCTGCTGGACAGGATCGCTCCCATCCGGAGAAAGCCCTTCCAATGTCACAATATTTTCACAGGCGGCTGCCGCATCGAGACGCACCACGCAGCTACGGGCTGCCTTGCCATCCAGCAGCACCGTGCAGGCGCCACACGCACCGAGACCACAGCCGAACTTCGGGCCATTGAGACCCAGATCGTTCCGCAACACGGTCAACAGTGGGGTCTGGCCGGCAGCCATCACCTCGTGACGTCTGCCATTGACCGTCAGAAAGACGCTTGCCGCCATGGCGCCCTTCCCCTTTTCACATCAGCCAAGCGCCAGATCGTAGACGTTGTCGCCGTAGCACCAGTAAGGATCTTCCGGCTGACGCAGCCAAGTGTTGGCGTTGGAGATGCTCTGCACCTTGGTGGCACGCTCCTTGCGGGCCTCGTGATAAGCGCGGAAGGTGTGCTCCAGATCCTTCGTGCCCAGTTCTTTCAGGGCACGCGCCAGAACGGCGGCATCCTCGACAGCCATGGCCGCGCCCTGCGCCATATGCGGCTTCATCGGATGACAGGAATCGCCCATCAGAACAGTGCGCCCCTGATACCAGGTCGGCAGCGGTGCACGGGTCTTGAGTGGCCACTTGGTCACGACATCAGTGGCGTCGATGTAGCCCTGCACCAGCGGGTGGAAGCCCTTGAATGCCTCACGAAGCGCTTCCTGACTGCTCGGTAATTGGCCTGCACGGCTGGTCCATTCGGCAGGTTCACCCGTCACGAGATAGAACTCGTCTTCGTTCCGATCGAGATAGTAGCAGACGATGTGACGATCTTCCGACCACCACTTGGCATTGACATCAGCGCCCAGGCTCTTGGCGGCGGCACCGGGGATGATGGCACGGTGTGCGATCCAGCCCGTATAAACGGCTTCGTCCAGACCGAAGATTTTCTCACGCACACGCGAATTGATCCCGTCAGCGCCGACCAGAATATCGACGGTTTCCGTCGCGCCATTCTCGAAAGACAGCGTCACGTCGCGGCCATTGTCGACGAAATCGACCAGTTTATGGCCCCAGCGCACCCGCTCCGGGCTGATGCAGTCCAGCATCGCCTGATGCAGATCACCACGATGGATCGTGATGTAAGGCGCACCATACCGGTCACGCTCAGCATTGAGCGGGATCTTCGCCATGACAGCGCCGTCGTCCCACTTCCGGCTGACCCAGTAATCAGGCAGGCAGGAGATCGCTTCCAGCTTCTTGTCCAGACCATCCAGATGCGCGAGGATCTTCAGCACATTGGGACCAAACTGAATACCCGCCCCAAGGCGGGAGAAAGCCGGAGCCTGATCAAAAAGAACAACATCGAAGCCCGCCCGCTGAAGGAGTCCAGCCGCGGCAACCCCTCCCAGCCCTGCTCCCGCAATTCCTATGCGCACTCCGTCCGACATGCTCCGCCTTCCTCAATCTGCCACATCATCACGCATATCCAGCGAGAATTAATCGCGTATACGCTATATTGTGGATACTCACCGATTTGGAAACGCAACGTCAAGGGAATAATTTCGATTCTGTTATATTTTGGTCGAGCAAGGCCGTCGGCCCTTTGTTTTCCGAGTCAAAGGAGCCGTCGCTGTGTTGCTTACAGCCGTATATGGTTGCGTTGTGGAGTATGGAGGGACCGTGGTCATGCTGGTGACGGCTGCTAACAACCGGCTATTTATGGAAGCCACGCAGTTGGTTGCTCATCACCACAAAGGCAGAATCTTGCCGCAGAAAGTCAGTCCACAGCCTCGGGCATCATATTATTTGATTAAGTAGAAAATGACCCCGAACGGCTTTTCGTCAGACTGAAGCCATTCGGGGTATCGCAATACGCGCTACGGCAAGCTGAAATCAGCTTGCCTCGCGACCCTTCTGGGCGTCTCCGCCATCATCAGGGTTAAACCTGATCACGTGCGCTTAGTAGTGGACAGAAGCGGAATCGATCAGAGGGGCTTTGGGAGGAGCAAACCTCGTCAGATCAATTCCCTCAACGGCTTCCATATATTCCTCATTGCTCGGCGTACGGCCAAGGATGGCCGATAGCACCACAACCGGAGTTGAAGCCAGAAGAGATTCCCCTTTCTTGGTGCCGGAATCTTCTACGACACGCCCCTGAAACAGCCGGGTCGAAGTCGCAAGAACGGTATCACCCTTTTCTGCTTTTTCCTGATTCCCCATGCACAGATTACAACCAGGGCGTTCCAGATAGAGGATGTTTTCGTATTCAGTGCGTGGAGCACTTTTCGGGTGTGAGTCGTCAAACTCGAAGCCGGAATAACGCTCCAGAATTTCCCAGTCCCCTTCGGCCTTCAGTTCGTCAATGATATTGTAAGTCGGAGCAGCAACGACGAGCGGCGCGTTGAACTCCACCTTCCCTTTTGCCTTTTCGATATTCTTGAGCATCTGGGCCACGATTTTCATATCGCCCTTATGCACCATGCACGATCCCACGAACCCGAGATCCACCTTTTTGGTGCCGCCATAATAGGAAACCGGGCGGATTGTGTCATGAGTATAACGCTTGGACACATCGGCATTGTTTACATCGGGGTCGGCGATCATCGGCTCGTTGATCACATCGAGATCGACAACAACCTCGGCGAAGTATTTCGCGTTGTCATCGGGAGCAAGCGGAGGATGTTCGCCCGACCGTATCTCGGCAATACGCTTGTCAGCCTTGGCGATGAGGCCTTTCAGGGTGCCGGCAGCATTGTCCATGCCCTTGTCGATCATGATCTGGATACGCGACTTGGCGACTTCCAGCGACTCAATCAGCGCCTCATCCTGAGAGATGCAGATGGAGGCCTTGGCCTTCATCTCGGCCGTCCAATCCGTAAAGGTGAAGGCCTGATCGGCAAGCAGCGTACCAATGTGCACTTCGATGATGCGCCCCTGGAATACGTTGTCGCCGCACTGCTTGAGCATCTGCGCCTGCGTCGCATGCACCACGTCACGGAAGTCCATATGCGGCTGCATCGTGCCTTTGAACGTCACCTTGACCGATTGCGGGATCGGCATCGTTGCTTCGCCGGTGGCCAGCGCCAGCGCCACTGTGCCTGAATCAGCACCGAACGCCACGCCCTTGGACATACGGGTATGGCTGTCACCACCAATAATGATGTCCCAGTCACTCACGGTGAGGTCGTTCAGAACCTTGTGAATCACGTCCGTCATCGGGGGATAGACACCCTTCGGATCACGGGCTGTGATCAAACCGAAGTCGTTCATGAACTTCATGAGCTTCGGAATGTTCGCCTGCGCCTTCTTGTCCCAGACGGATGCCGTATGACAGCCCGACTGATACGCGCCATCCACCAGGGGCGAAATGACGGTAGCCGCCATCGCCTCAAGTTCCTGTGCTGTCATCAGGCCGGTGGTGTCCTGCGAACCGACGATATTCACCTTAACGCGAACGTCCGACCCTGCATGCAGAACCTTGCCGGGTGTTACGCCCACAGCGTTACGGTTGAATATTTTCTCGACCGCCGTCAGGCCCTGATTTTCGACCGTAATTTCCTTGTTGGGTGCGAAAACGCGGGGAGCTTCGATCCCCAACGTCTGGGCAGCAAATGTCTGGAGCTTCTTTCCGAAAACGATAGCGTAAGAACTGCCCGCCTTCATGAACTCCATTTTCTGGGGTGTGAAGGCCGCGGCGACATCGACCAGCTCTTTTCCATCCTCATCGCGAAGCTTCTTGTTCTTCACATCGATTTTCAGGATAGTACCGGTCGCGACCGAATATTTTTCCTCAAGGACGGGATTGCCGTCGTTATTCAGGATCGGCTTACCGTCTTCGCCGGTCTTTCTGACCCAATTCTTCAGATTGATGCCAATACCACCGGTCACATCGACGGTCGTCGCAAAAATTGGCGAGATGCCATTGGTGCCTGCAACGATTGGAGCGTAGTTGACGAAAGGAACGTAGGGACTGGCCTGTTTACCGGTCCAGAGCGCTACGTTGTTCACGCCAGACATACGCGACGAACCGACGCCCATCGTGCCTTTTTCAGCGATCATCATCACCCGCGCGTCAGGGTGCTGCTTCTGCAGTGCGACGATTTCCTGCTGTGCCGCAGGCGAAATCATGCACTGACCGTGCAGTTCGCGATCCGAGCGTGAGTGCGCCTGATTGCCCGGAGACAGAAGATCGGTCGAAATATCACCTTCAGCCGCAATGAAGGTGACGACCTTGATCTCGTCCTCAACATCCGGGAGTTTGGTGAAAAACTCGGCCTTGGCGTAGCTCTCGAGCACGTCCTTCGCGACAGCATTGCCCGCTTTGTAAGCATCACGCAGTCGGAACATGTCGGCGTCGTAAAGGAAAACCTGAGTTTTCAGCACCTCGCCAGCCTGTTTGGCGATCGCAGCGTCATCACCAAGGGCTATGTCAAGAAGAACCTTGACCGAGGGGCCACCCTTCATGTGCGACAGCAGTTCGAGGGCGTAGGCTGGCGTGATCTCCGGAACGACCACCTCGCCCAGGACGATCTTCTTCAGAAAGTCTGCCTTGACACCAGCAGCGCTCGTGGTTCCCGGCAATGTGTTATAAATAAAGAACTTGAGAGCATCTGCCCTCTGCTCGTTACCCGCATCCTCAATCAATGCGATGATGTCACGAACGAGACCGCCGTCATCGATCGGCTTGGGAGAAAGCCCCTGACTTTTTCGTTCCTTGATTTCGGTCAGGTAATCTGAGTAGGCGTTCATCGCAATCCCAACGTCATTGAGGTGTATGGACCGGAAACACGGCCCTGCAAATCGGATATAGTCAAGGGACTTTAACATGCTGAAGGGGGCCAGCACGCCACCTTTTTCCGACTAACAGGGCACGACACTCCGACAAAGACAGTCCTTTGAATTCGGCGTTAACCGCTTAAAAATGGCAATCTTCATATTCATTGGACTGGAATATGAGCCACCACTTTTACCCTCCCGGGCCTCTCCGATCTGACCGATGACACAGCAGTTGTCATTTCAATTTTCCGGCACTGACGATCTCTATTGGCATGTGTCGTGAAGAGGTTGAAGGCAAGCGGGCCAGCATATTGGAATATGCTCGGTTACAATGACTATTGATGTTGCAAAAGCGTGTCATTAGTTAGCCATCTCCAGTTTAGTCCGGGAGGCCGGATGTGTCAGTGGAACACCAACCCGTTTCAAGCGCGACGAATCAGTTGTCCAAATATCGGGCAGGAACAGGCGAAGTGACAGTATCAGTGGCACTTCACGTAAAGCCAGTGTCACGAACACCAGTATCTGACAAAAAGCTCACCGCCCACCAACTGGTCAGCATAGTGCCACCGTGCGACCAGAAATGACGCAAGCCATACTGCCAGTATCCGAACACCGGTCGTTGTTCATCGCCAACTCTTACTGGAGCAGGTCTTCCATGATGCTCGCTCTCTGTCCGGACTCAGGGAGTGGCGACTGCCATTCCCCCCGCATTAACGATTGCGTAGATTTTCGAGGTCAGTCCGCCCCCGATGGGAGGCATCGGGCTTCGTTACGGGTTCTTCTACGATCCCAGCACATCGCACTAATCGGATGGCGCTTCAGCCCCATCTTGAACAGGGCGAAGTTTCTCTGATCGGCGAGAAAAGCGCTTATGATCAAAACAGTTGAATGGGTGCGAGCAGTCGAAAAGCCTTGAATAGGCTGAGTTTCAATCCACAGCGGCTTCCGTGGAGCAATAGGTAAATCGAAGTGTGTGGTGTCCGTTCATGAAATAAGCCTCGGGCATTTTATCCAGTTACTACAAGGCCACTGCTACCTGTATTCTAAACATTCATTGAAAAAACAGACAGTTAAGCAGACGAGTAAAGTCTGTTCTTTGGATGCCAAACAGTGCCCTCTGCCGTCAGTCATTCAGAGGCAGCTTTATGGCGATTGCCATCGTGATTGGTGATGAACATCAGCGTCACTGAGTCTGGCGCGTCCTGCCGATGCCAAATCTTACCCGGCACCACAAGAACATCTCCCTTTTTCGCAATGGAACTGGTCTCGCCATTTTTGCCCCGCAGAGTCAGTGTTGTTTTTCCTTCGACCACAAGAAGAAATTCATCAGTAGGATGCTCTTCCCACGGCGTGGAGCCTTTGAAACGCAGAAGCCCGACATCATGCGTTCCAAACGGAAAAAGTATTTTCAGGCCACTCGTTGAAACGGATTCTGTCTTTTTTCCAATATCGATAACCGATAGATCGGCAGCTTCTTCCGCCAGATTGAAGATGGTCATGATTCCCTCATTGCTTTGGATGTTAGGAGGAGAGGCGGTTCATCACAGCACAGACCAGAAAGTTTTCTGGTCGCCATCACAATGAACAGCAACATGATGACGCCGACGATCCACGTCACCAGAAACGTCCTGCCATACCCGATCATGGATGCCAGAGGCGCGATCGCACTGCCGGCAAGGACATTGGCAAGGCTCTCTCCACACTGGAGAAAACTGTAGTCTGTTCCGGGGCGATTTTCCGAAGACCAGTTCATGAGCATGGCCCAGACGGAGACGTAAAATCCTCCGTCGATAAAATTCTCCATGCCCAGACCGATATACAGAAGAGACTGATTGGCCCTGTCCGCAGTCTGGAGAAGCAATAATGTCCCCAGCAGCAGGGTAGACGGCCAGATGAGCAGACTGACCGCCCTACGACTTCCCAGCATCCTGACGGCGGGAAACCCAATGATCGCCCCACCGATCGCGCCACATATGATGTTGGACATCTGCAACATTCCGGCAAAATCGATGCTGAAAGACCGATCCATCAACCAGGGCTGGAGCAGCATGGCGAGAGCCGAACTCGCAAACTTGAAGGTAACCGCGACAAGAAATGCCCATCGAAAACCCGTCTGACGAAAAAGATCGACCAGCCGCGATGGAGTCTGACGCGCAACGGTAATGGCGGGCTCCACACTAGCCCTTAACGGCAGAAGCAGAAGCCACAGGATGAAAAGTTCACCCGCCATGCTCCACATGACGCCAGACCAGCCCGATCGCTCATAAATGAAAAGCGCCCCCGATCCCCCCGCAACCATACCCAGTAGAAACGAAATCACCTGTAAAGCATTAGCAAGTCCTGCATTACGCCCCTTCATGTGAGAAACGGTGCAGGCATTCGTGAAAATATCCTGCGTGGCAAAAACCGTGTTCAGAAACAGAATCCCCGATAGAGCAATCAGAAAATGCCGTTCAGGAGAAGCAAATCCTACAAATAGACAGGCTATGACAGCAGCCATGTGTGTCCATAAGGCCAGACGACCATAACCCCATCGCTTCCCGGCATTATCCGCAATTCCTGCCCCGAAGCATTTCAACGCCCACGGCAGAAACAGCAGACCCGTCAGTCCGATGTCTTTCAGGGATGCGCCACCCTGACGCAGAATGGTCGCAAACGCGTTGAACGCCAGGCCGGCCGGAATACCCTGAGCACCATACATGAGACCGATCGCCAGCAACCGTTTCGGCAGCAGACTTTCAAGGTCAACGCCCCGTTCCCGAACGGACTCAGATTTCATTTTCTTGTCGGGCATGTTTCAGAAGTTCACGCCGACACGGAAACCAAGCTGGCGAGGATTAGCGGCCACCACATATCCACCTGACAGGCCGCGTGTGAAATAGCTTGAATCTGTCAGGTTGTGTCCGTACAGCGCTACACTCCAATGTTTCCAGCGTTTCTCGATCTGGGCATCGACCAGAACATACGGCGCGTTCCGAATAGCACTGCTCGGATAAAGCGTTGTACGGCCACGCCGGACAACGCTCACACTCACCTCCCATCCGGGTGCTGGATGCCACTCCCCCGAAAAACCGAAATTGCTGCGTGGCGTGCCAGCCATCTGTTTGCCGCTATAATCGGTGCCACCAAATACGAAACGGTCATAAGCAGCATAGGTGAGACCCACAAACGCATTGAGCTGGAGGGTATCAATCGGTTTCCAGTGTGCTGTCGCTTCCATACCCCGGGAATGCGCTGTGCCAGCAGTGCCAATAAGAGACTCTCCCGCGCCATTTGTCGCCGAGACCTGAAGATTGGAAAGGAAGTTGGCAAATCCAACAGCTTCCACGGACCAGCGCCCGGTGGGATGACCCAACCGATATCCCAATTCGATATTGTTGCCGTAACTGGAAGCATAAGGCACCGAAACCGTGCTGGCATAGGAGCCATAAGGACTATAATTCGGTGGCAGAAAAGACCGCGTATAGCTGAGCCATCCGAACTGACTCAGTGTGTTTGAAACCTGCGGGTTGTATTCCAGTTTCAAACCCGGAAGCGGCGCTGTCTTGGAAAGCGTCTGACGCGGCAGGCTCTGCTGAATACTGTAACTGTAAGGATCATCACCACTCATGGAGCTGGTCCAGTTGCTGATGGAACTGTCGACATGCTCGATGCGAAGGGACGGCACAAGACGCCAGCTCTGCGCGAAACGCCAGCCTAACTCTCCCATGAAAGCAACATTCGCCGTCGTCAGCGTCGCGGTCGTCCGACTGGCATAATAGGGTAACATGTCAAAGTCATACGGCGCCCAACGTTTGAGCTGCTGCCCGTAAATACCCCCTTTCCAGTCCAATGTGCCGGAACTGCCTGACAGCATGATGGAACCGCCGATCTGGCGCGTGGGTGAAGTAAATCCGGAATTTGCCGAGAAAACGGAATATGGGTTGCTATAGCGCCAGTCCGTTGAAACCCCGCCAAACGTAACATCCAGAATCATGCGCTGACTGAAACGGCGATGATACTGGGCTGAACCCAGAAGATACTCAGTATCGTTCACTCCCGCCGAAGTATTGTAGGAAACGTGCTTTCGGGCATGATCCGGTGTTTCGAAATAATCGTTGCCACCATGGTTCAGCATATGATGCAAGCTGAAACGCCATTCGCCGCCATCACTATCCTTGTGCAACAGCTTGATGCGCCCGAACCACCCATGCCACCCACCCGTGTTGCGTCGGTCCAAAGCACGATTGTGGATGTAACCGTCAGCAGTTTCCCCACCAACGGCTAGACGGATGCTGGTGGAAGCATCAATAGGCATATCTCCCGAAAACGTCGCTCGTTTGCGATTACCGGTGCCATATTCGAAATCCATCGCGCCAGCCATCTTGTTTCCAGGATCACGCGACTGGGCTGAAACCATACCACCAAACGCATTGACCCCTTCCGTAAGCTGGGGACCGCGCATGACGTCCACATTACTGAAATCGAACATCTGCCCCATGGCAAAACTTGGCACAGGCACGCCGTCGATCAGCACCGGTGTGTAGAGGACCGGCCCCTCATCCTCAGTTCCACCCAAACCACGCACCATCAGAACGGGGTTGTTCGGTGTCGTGTTGGTGAAAGAGAGATTAGGCACGCGCTCGGCGATATCCCCAAGAGTCTGCATCCGATAAGCCTGCATGTCCTGAGGTGAGATATGTGTCGCGCTCACGGGTGTGGTGAAAGTCGGCCGTTTACCCCATACCCTCACATGCTCCTTCACGGGACGGCATTCGGTCTTTGGCTTTTCAGCCTTTTCTCCACTTTTGTGAACGCACTGCCCCATTTGTCTAGTCGCCGCCAATCCCATCCCAGGCGACGCGGTCAAGGCTATGCAAACAAACGCAAGAGAACTGACTTTCCTTAAACGGAAGCCATTCCCGTCCATTGATAAGGAGAGGTTTTCTTTCATGAGTTCGGATGATAATAATTCTCATTATCTTCGCTACCCGCATCGGCCCGACTACCCCGATCGGACAGGAAAGACCGCACCCTGATGATAGAAGCCAGCTCAACTCAGGTTCATCGACCGCATCCAGAGCATGTCGCCGGCACGTCCTTGCTGCATCCACACTCACGCGAATTTCCCGGAGGTCTGCATACGAGCGGGTTTGTGGCCAGCCGGGCAAGCGAACTGAGTGGCCATTTCGACGAGCCGGGTTTTACAACCCGCTGCACTGTCATCCTCTCAGGTTCATGCAACATGACCGCTGGCGGTCAAACGCATCATTTTCAGGCTCACGATCTTGTTCTCGCGCGAACATCTCAGGAAACATTCAGTTTCGAAAATAGTGTCGGGTTTTCAGCCCTCGAAATTCATGTGCCCCCCTTGCTTATCGAGCAGATGGACATCGAACCACTGGCTGGCATTCACACCCGTTCCTTGGGGGGGCAGGATCCCGTCATCAAAACAGCCAGACAACTCCTTGGTTATCTGCGAAAGAGTTCACGCTCCTTCTTTCAAACCAGCAAGTCCGAAGCCTTTGTAGGATTCGGACTTGCGATGACCACGCTGGGATATGCCTTCACACAGGATAAAACAGGTCGCGCACAACTGAGACAAGGAAACATCACCGGACTTGAAACCGCACGTCAGGCTCTGCTTGCGCACTTCGATCAAGCCCCGAAGATCTCTGAATTGGCGGCGATCTCCGGCCTCAGTTCTACACGATTCAAGGAACTGTTTCGTCAACAGTTTGGCTGTGCTCCATATACCCTTTATCAGGCTCATCGCATGGAACATGCCTGTCATTTGCTGCAACGCAAAAACGTAACCGAAACCGCCATGGAACTTGGTTATAGCAACGTCAGCCATTTCAGCGCATCTTTTCAGAAACATTTCGGTTGCACCCCAAGTAAATGGCAGCGACTTGCAATATAAATAACGTTTACTCACAGCCCAAAAAAACAGCCTTCTCGTTTTGGATGTGCGCTTATCGGACACAAACGAACGTCGTTACTAATCGGAAATAATATGACAACCACCTGTTTTAGTTACGTTTACAGAACGATTTCTTCGGCAATCTGTTGGGAAAACGGTCGGAAATGCAGATACTCAGCTAGTTTCAGCAGATCAAAACGTGGCAGAGGGCTTTTTGTGATGTCTGTCTTGCCCTTGAGCGCTTCAAAAACTCCCTCCGTGACATCGCTTCGCCACCCCGAGATGAAGTCAACCATGATCGCTTCAGCTTCACCGAGAACCTGAAAATTTGCAGCCTTATAGATGTCGGGCTAGCTGTGACATCCGGACCGCCGGCCACTACAGACTTACTCTTGGCCCGGCATGTGTCGATGATATGCAAGGCATCGTTTCTCTGAGGAAACATGCCTCCAGTCATCAACCATATCGGCCCAGGCGAAATCTTCTTCCGACAGAATTGCCCTGTTGTAACTGACCTGCCTGATGTTCCAGCTATCCGGCGAGCACTCCCAAGTCGCGCGCCCCTGTCAAGCCACAGATCTCGTTGCAATCCAAAACGAAAAAGCATTAAAAAACGTAAAGATCATGAGGGTCTTACAACTGCCAGCATCAGGAAAAAATTCTCAAATAAAACAGCTGATTACGATCAAAGAGAGAAACGCTCCGCTTTTTCGAAAGCGTACCGGACCATGGGCGGCCTGATTCAGTTCTAGGGAAACAATCTGCAGAAAACGGCAGATTCCGCGCGAAGGATAGTCACGGAACCCATAGAACAAGAAAATGATCGTTTATAAGATAGAACATCCGGAAGGAGAGATAGAACAGTTGTTATTTACCGTCGGCAAGCTGAATTTCTGGATTTGGCCGGTAAAAGTAGAACGGAAAGATCAAATTTCCATGTCTGCCATTCGGATCGTAGCCTAGCTACCCGCATGTCCTGAATGAAGCAGTAAACACCTGTCCAGTTCCATGGTCGGAAGTCACCGGTATGGTTTAATTTATCATCCCGGTTGAGATTTTGAGCGTGATTCCATTTAGGGCCATTTCGATTAATGGCCAGTTCCCACTTTTTGCAACAGCAACGACGTAGCCATCGGGCCTTACCAGCCAGATACCGTTTTCATCTGGTGGCGGGTACACTACAGGCATCAGCAAAAAAGAGTGACGCGCGATCATGGCCCGCGCATCTCTACTGTCCTTGGCAGCAAGCACGAAGCGGGGAATATAACCTCGTTCAGAACCTTGTCTTGTAATCAGTCGCTGCCCGGGCCTAGGTCCGCGCAATCCTCGGGCTGAACCCACGTTGAGAGGGCTGTCACGGTAATCAATCATGATTCCGGAAAGTCGGTCAGCCATGGCGCGACGGATCACCGGAATGCTGAAAATCCGTTTCACAATAAGGTTGCGCACTTTCTGCGCCAGATGGCTTCTGAGCAGAACAACTCCGGTCATACGTCCGGAATCTGACAGTATCTGCCGTGCAACACAGCTGCGTTCGATACTGTAGCTGTCCAGCAGGGAGGGCGCGGCTTCCTGCCGCTCGACAAGCGCCAGTTTCCAAGCGAGATTGAAGGCATCCTGCATGCCCGTGTTCATGCCCTGACCGCCGGCCGGACTATGAATATGGGCTGCATCGCCGGCCAGAAAAACACGGCCCTTGCGATAATCCCGGACCATACGTTCGTTGACCCGGAAATCCGACAGCCATACCGGATTGGAGAGGATGATTCCGCCGGGCCCGCGCTGATCGACAATCGTCTGCATTTTCTCAATATCCGGTTCATGCAACGGTGCCGAACCAGAATCGGCGATGATACGGTAGCGGTCCCGCGATATCGGAAAAAACATGACAGCGCCATCAGGATGCCAGAATATCGCCGGCTCGTCAGGCGGGATGGCAAGACCGGTCACATGCACATCAGCGAGGACAAACCCAATGGGTAACGTGTCTCCCCCAAATGTTAGGCCCAGCCTACTGCGAACCAAGGAATGTGCACCGTCGCAACCGATGAGCCAGCCCGCTTCCAGAGTTTCACTCCTGTCGCCCGCATGCATGAGCGTGCATGAAACATCGGCATCCCTATTAACGAAGTCCCTCAGTTCAGTTTCGCGTTCGACAGTAATGCCAAAAGTCCTGAGATGGTCTTCCAGTAACCGTTCGGTTTCCGATTGCGGGATCATCAGCAGGTAATTGAAGGAAGAGGCAATCGTCCCGAAGGGGATGCGGGCGAGTGTCCTGTTGCCGACGTGGATACTGACGGCCTTTGCATGCAGTCCGGCGGCCACAAACGCATCCGCACAGCCTGCGGCGTCAAGCAGTTCCAGCGTTCGGGGCCAGATGGCCAGCGCCCGAGACTGGCTCGCACGGGCCGGCGTCTTGTCGATAACCCTGACAGGCACGCCATACCGGGCCAGTTCGGCGGCCATGATCAAGCCAACAGGTCCAGCGCCGGTAACGAGAACGGGCTTCGACATGGTTTTTGTCCAGAGGAAAAGAACTGTGCAGCCATACGGACGGGCGCACTCTGGCAGGGAATCTCATCCAGTCCTGACACTCGTTCTTGATATCTTTGCACAAAATATGGCATGCGGTTTGACAATTTTCTGGCACGTCTTCAAGTTTGTCTTCAATCAACTTTTTCTCCAAAGAAAGTTGGCTCAGACTCTGCGTCAGAACGGAAATGTCACTACCGCGTTTGATTGTCTTCATGACATTTCGGATTTCAGCATCGATTAGCCTAAGCGCTTGCTAATCACTCTCGAATTGAGTGTGTCGTCTGCTTTTTAAAGTCTCAAACTCCCTCTTGTAAGCGACGACAGCTTCCTGCAGTGCTTGCTCTGAGACTATACGACCAGTCAGACCAGAAATTACTCTGTGCTCGACAAACTCCCGTTTGATGGTCCGGTTATTTTGGCATATCATTCCCCGACGCCTGCTAAGGCACCTCTCCTCAGCACGAACCCAACTTCCACCACAAACACCGCAGACCATTCTACTCGACAAACAAGATGTCAGGCGTCTCGCAGCATTCATTGTTTTTGCGTGTCCTGTAGACCTCCCTAGTTCCTGCCTCCTTTTTAAAAAGTCAGCTTGGCAGTATCTTGGCGTTTCTTGATAGCCTGCCATAAATCGTCAGGAATAATCCTGAGTTCCCGTACGATCTTATGCACAATCTGATTTTCAGGATTCTTACAAAAAATTCTATTTCCTGTTTCCCTACTGGTTCGTTTATTCCATACTGAAAGCCCTTTATAAAATTTGTTGTTGAGAATCCCTGTCCCTCGAGAAGCATGTCGGTTATAAGCAGAACTGTTCCAGTTTCCGGCAAGCAGACGGTCGCCAATAGCTCTCGTTACCTTCTGATATTCTCATCCAGACTTTTGATTGCTGTATTTGCAGCTGATCAGGGAAAATATCATGAAAAAGAAACTCGTTTTCCATCGCCTACGTTAATGGCGCCACGTCCTGGAATGCAGGAAAAATGGTGGGCGCCAAGCGGGCGCAACTGGCCTTGGTGCTAGCGCTCACCTCTCATGGTGTAACGGCCAATTCGGAGGGTATCGCGGTCACGGTTCCGGCTAAAGACGGGGGCAAACTGGTTGCCGCTCTGAAAACTCTCGCCGAAAGGCCAGCGCCTGAAGTGGAAGTTCTGGCCCAACTAGTGCCTGATATGAAGCGCGCAAAGTATGACGCCTATTTAGGAGACGAATTGCTGGCACGTTGTTATGCCAGCGAGCATATCAAAGCGGCACGCGTGCCGATCATTGCTGCTGACCTGCTCTCTAGGTTGCCGGCTGGAGTAAAAACAACTTTTGAAACCTAAGTGCTCCTTTAAGATGTTTGACGTTAGCCAGAACGTATTAGAATGACGAATAACCGTTCAATGATATTTCGTTTTTATAAAGTAAGAAAAGGATTTTT